>JBDHSY010000263.1:0-4925 GCA_039808405.1 Xanthobacteraceae bacterium | reverse complement strand
CTCGAAGGTGTCTTCCATGCCCTTTTTCACCTTCAATCGATTCATCGCAATGAACATCGCCGCCTCTTTCCGCTTCAGCGCCCGAGCTTCACGTCTCTCGTCACGACCCGTACAGGTGGCGAGAGGGCCGGTCAACACAACCTCCGGGACATTATATCGATTATAAAACGCAAGCCTTGGTGTCGGCTGCCGGACGCACCTATAAAGCGGGTGATCATGAAACCGCGATGTGTTCCTGTTCTCCGACAAGGCTGCGCAGGTCAACGACGCGGGTCGCTATTGCATCAAGACGAACGGCGCTGCCAGACTGATCGCCACCAGATGAAACCGGACAGGTCCATCACCCGTACGCTGCGCCTGTTCGCCTTGGCGGCAGGTCTATCGGTGCTTGCCGGCGTCGGTCTTGCGGCAACCATCGCCGCGCGCGTCAGTCCGGCGTCCGCGCAATCGGGCATCGCCGCGCCCACGCGCGTAGTCTCGATCGGCGGCGCCATTACCGAGATCCTTTATGCGATCGGGCTGGATGATCGCATCGTCGGCGTCGATACCACCAGCCTCTATCCGCCTGAGGCGCTCAAGACCAAGCCGAATGTCGGCTATATGCGTCAGCTCTCGCCGGAGGGCGTGCTCGGCCTCGCCCCGCAGATGATCGTCGCGGTTGCGGGCTCCGGCCCCAGGGACACGCTGACCATTCTCGAAAATGCCGGCATCCCGTTTCATCTGATTTCCGAGACCTACAGCGAGGACGGCATCCTCGAAAAGATTCGCGCCGTGGCCCGGGTGATGCACGCCGAAACGCGCGGCGCGTGTCTGGCCGATGCAGTCGGCAAGGATATCGCCGCGATGCGGGCGCTGCGCGGCAGGATCGACAAGCCGCTGCGCGTGATGTTCGTGATGTCGATGGTCAACGGCAAGGTCAATGTCGCCGGCCGCGCGACGGCGGCGAATGCGATCATCAAGCTCGCCGGCGGCGTCAACGCCGTCGATTCCTACGATGGTTACAAGGCGATGACCGATGAAGCGATCGGCGCCGCGCGGCCCGATGTCGTTCTGTCGATGCAGCGCGGCGGTCCCGGCGACCTGTCCGCCGACACGATCTTCGCCAGCCCGGCTTTTGCCCTGACGCCGGCGGCGGCGCGCAAGGCATTCATCGCCATGGATGGGCTCTACCTGCTCGGCTTCGGGCCGCGCACGGCCGCGGCCGCCCACGATCTCGCCGCGCAGCTTTATCCTGACGCGATCGGCAAAGCCGCTTGGACGTCCGCGGTGCGATCCGCCGACTGCCGCACCTAGGCCCGGCGCTGCCGCATGCGACCGCACCCCGCCGTGGTACTGACCGGGCTGACCGTGGCCCTGCTCGCCGTCGCCGTGCTGGCGCTCACCATCGGCGCCGCCGGCATCCCACTGTCGCGGCTCTTTCCCGCGCTCGGACTCGGCGTCGCGCCGGACGGGGCAATGCTGGCACGCGACGAACTGGTGCTGTGGTCGATCCGCATTCCGCGCATCGTTGCCACGGCGGCAATCGGGGCGATGCTGGCATTGTCGGGGACCGTGATGCAGGGACTGTTCCGCAACCCGCTGGCCGATCCCGCGCTGGTCGGCGTGGCCAGCGGCGGGGCCTTCGGCGCGGCGCTGACCATCGTCCTGATGGATGCGCCGTCGATTGCCGTGCCGTGGCTGCGCCACGTCGAACTGCTGCCGCTTGCCGCTTTCGCCGGCGCCCTGCTCACCACCTGGGCGCTGTACGCGATTTCGAGCTGGCGTGGCCGCACTTCGATTGCCATCTTTCTGCTTGCCGGGCTGGCGATCGCCGCACTGACCAATGCCGGCACCGGGCTTCTGGTGTTCGTCGCCGACGACCGGCAACTGCGCGACATCACGTTCTGGATGCTCGGCTCGGTCAGCGGTGCGACCTGGGGCAAGACGGCGACGCTGCTGCCGGCGCTCGGCGTGGGCCTGCTCGCGATCCCGTTCATCGCGCGCGGCCTCGACCTGCTGGTGCTCGGCGAATCCGAAGCGTTCCACAGCGGCATCAACGTGCAGGTGCTCAAGGTGCTGTCGATCGTGGTGGTGTCGGCGATGACCGGGGTCGCGGTATCGATTAGCGGCGTCATCGGCTTCGTCGGCATCATCGTGCCGCACCTGTTGCGCATCTCCATCGGTCCCGGTCATCGCCTGCTGCTGCCGGCGAGCGCGCTCGGCGGGGCGATGCTGCTGATCGGCGCAGATACGCTGGCGCGGACGCTGGCGGCGCCGGCCGAAGTGCCGATCGGGATCCTGACGGCGGCGGTCGGCGCGCCGTTCTTCCTGTTCCTGCTGCTGCGGCAGCGTTCGCTGGTGACGCTGTGACGCCGGTGGTGGACGTCGCCGGCGCCACCGTCCGCATCGGCGCGGCGACGCTGCTCGACGGCGTCGGGCTCATCGTGCACGGCGGCGAGACGGTGGCCATCGTCGGGCCGAACGGGGCGGGCAAATCCACGCTGGCTCGGCTGATGTCGGGCGACCTTGCGCCGACGTCCGGCGATGTCCGGTTCAAGGGCCGCGCGCTCTCAAGCTACCGGCCGCGCGATCTGGCACGGCATCGCGCCGTGCTGTCGCAGCATATCGCCGTCAACTTCGCCTTCACGGTGGACGAGATCGTGCGCATGGGCGCGGGCGAGGCGAGGGGCGCCGAAATCGAGGCGCTCATCGCGGCGGCGCTGGACGAAACGGGGCTTGCGGCGTTTCGCAGGCGCGAGCTACCGACGATGTCCGGCGGCGAGCAGCAGCGCGCGCACTTCGCGCGCGTGCTGGTGCAGCTCGCCTGCGGCGAGGCGGCGTACGGCCCCGGCCTGCTGTTGCTCGACGAGCCGACCTCGAGCCTCGACCTGCGCCACCAGCTCGATCTGGTCGATTCCGCAAAGCGCCGCGCGGGCAGGGGCACGGCGGTCGTCGCCATCCTGCACGATCTCAATCTGGCCGCGCGCTTTGCCGACCGCGCCGTCGTGCTGCATCGCGGCCGCGGCGTCGCCGACGGGCCGGTGCGAGACGTTATCACCGCGACGACCCTGCGCGAGGTGTTCGACATCGACACCCGCGTGGAGACGACGCCGGGCGGCCTGCCGGCCATTCTCCCGCAGGCGATGCAGGTGGCGCGGGACGCCTGAACCGTCTTGGCCTGACGGACATCTTGATCCGGGTCAGTGCCAGGCCCGCATGTGCGGATTTGAACCTCTTGGCATTTTTCATAAAATGAAACTTAAAATGATCGGTTGCTGATGATCCGATTGTTCAGGGTTTCCATCCACTGGTATCCTTCACTGAAAATGCTCACTGGCGTCCGGATGGAATCGTTTCTCAACCTCGATCAGCAGACCATGTTCATCCTGAACGCCGTGCTGCTGGTCGTGTTTGCCGTAGCCTTTTCGCTTGCTGCCCTCGGGCATAAGGATCGCCGCTACTGGGCGTTCCTCGTCGCGTCGAATCTGGTCTTTGCTGCCGCCTTCGTCATTTTTTCGGGACAGATCAACGGTACGCCCGAGGCCCTGCTGCTGCCGAACTGTCTTCTGGTCGTCGGGCTCGGTTTGCGTTGGCGGGCTATCAGAACCTTCTTCGGGCATCCTTCCTCGTCCGCATGGTTCGTGGCGCTGGGCCTTGTCATGGCGCTGTCCCTGTCGTTCTCGCATGTTGTCGGGAACGGGCTGGTCTTCGGCCTGACCAACGCGATGATCGCAGCGCAGATCGTCGCGATCATGATCGTGCTTGTCCTGGAACGGGAGCGGCTTCCGTCGCGCTGGGGGCTGGTATTTGCTTACGGGACGGTGGCCGCTTCGTCGCTGTTGCGCGTCGTCCAGGGTTTGCTTCTGGACCGCGGTATGGACAGCCTGTTGCCGGCAGACATCTTCCTCGATCTCAATCTGATCGCTGCCGCCATCCATATCGGCGCGAGCGGAGCATTCTCGCTGTCGCTTGCCTACGAACGCAGCGTCGCCCGATTGCGGGAAACCGCGCTCCGGGATCCTCTGACGGGCCTCTACAATCGCTGGAGCATTCAGGCGCTGCCCGAGATCGGCGAACATCGTGGCGCGCAGCAGCAGGCTGCGGCTCTCGTGCTGCTCGACATCGACCACTTCAAGTCGGTGAACGACAGTTACGGCCATGCCGCCGGCGACGAAGCGATCAAGCATTGCGCAAAACTGATCCGTCGCACATTTCGCGACGACGCCTTCATTGCACGGATCGGCGGAGAGGAGTTTATCGTTCTGTTGCCGGGAAAGGACGTCCAGCACGCCTATCGGTACGCCGACAGGCTGCGGAAGGCGATAGACGCCGAGCCCCTGACTTTCCAGGGCTACAACATCGGGTTGACGGCCAGCTTCGGTATCAGCCACGGCGCGGCGGATTCGCATTCGTTTCCGCATCTGCTGGAAAGAGCGGATATGTGCCTGTATCGGGCGAAAGCCGCAGGCCGCAATCGTATCGAGGTCGATAGCGGGGCGAGCGCACCGAACCTCATACCTCAGGTAACCCGGTCGACGACGACGGATCCCTCCCGCGCTTCGGCCTGATCGCTGCGGCTGCGTTGCGCCAGGACGGAAATGCCCGCGACATAGCCGTTCGACAGAACCCTGTCCCTAACGGCTATGCGCGGGCACGACATTCGAGGGAGCGGTCGTCCCTCTCGTTCAATCCGGTCGAAACACGCTCTAGCTGAACATGTCGGCGGTGATGCCGGCATACCAGCTCATGTTTTCCTCCTGGGTCGCTTTCCGCACCTCGTCGCTTTCGCCGGGCTTTGAGACGAAACCCTCGACCTCGGCGATCTTGCCGTCCTTCGGCTCGTAGCGGCCGCCGACCTTGATGGCGTCGTCGGTATCGACCAGGCTCCAGCAGGTGTTGGTGTAGCGGGCCGGGAAGGTGCGCGCGCCGGTCAGTTCGCCACGGAT
>JBDHSY010000262.1:0-4927 GCA_039808405.1 Xanthobacteraceae bacterium | reverse complement strand
TGCGCTGGCGGTCTTCCCCGGCGGCTTCGGCACCATGGACGAACTGTTCGAGGTGCTGACGCTGCAGCAGACGCAGAAGGCGCCGCCGGCGCCGATCGTGCTTTTCGGCGAAAGCTACTGGCGCCGGATCGTCGATTTCGACGCGCTGGTCGAGGAGGGCGTGATCGCGGCGGCCGATCTCAACCTGTTCGAGTTCGCCGAGACCGCGGAGGACGGCTGGGCCTCGCTGGTCCGTCGCGGCCTCAAGACCGAGGGGTAGGTTCGCTGACGGTCAGATTGCCTTCGTGGTGTCCCGGGCGCGGTGCAGCGAGTAACGCTGCGCCGCAGAACCGGGACCGTCGCACGGACCGCGTTTCATGACGATCCCGGATCGGCGATGCAGCACGTTGTGCCGCATCGCGTCCGGGATACCGACGAAGAATTGCGCTCAGCGCTCGGCGAACGCCTTTTCGACCACGAACTGGCCGGGTTCGCCCTGGTTGCCTTCGGTGAAATCGCGCTCGAGCAGCAGCGCGCGGGTATCCTGCAACAGCGCCGGGCTGCCGCACATCATCACCCGGTCGAACTCGGCGTCGAGCGCCGGCAGGCCGATGTCGTCGAACAGCTTGCCGGAGGTGATGAGATCGGTGATGCGGCCGCGGTTGCGGAACGGGTCGCGCGTCACCGTCGGATAATAGATGAGCTGCTTCTCGACGTATTCGCCGAGCAGGTCGTGCCTGGGCAGGGTCTCCTGTATCATCTCGCCGTAGGCGAGTTCCTTGACGCGGCGGCAGCCGTGCAGCAGCACCACCTTCTCGAACCGCTCGTAGGTCTCCGGGTCCTTGATGACGGAGAGGAACGGGGCGAGCCCGGTGCCGGTGCCGATCAGATAGAGGTTGCGGCCGCTCACCAGGTTGTCGATCACCAGCGTGCCGGTCGCCTTGCGGCTGACCAGGATCGGATCGCCTTCCTTGAGGTGTTGCAGCCGCGAGGTCAGCGGCCCGTCCGGCACCTTGATCGAGAAGAACTCCAGCGTCTCCTCGTAGTTGGCGCTGGCGACGCTGTAGGCGCGCAGAAGCGGCTTGTCATTCACCTTGAGCCCGATCATCGTGAACTCGCCGTTGCGGAAACGGAACGACGTGTCGCGGGTGGTGGTGAACGAGAACAGCGTGTCGGTCCAGTGGTGAACGCTCAGCACGCGTTCCTGGTTGAAGTTGCTCATCGGGCGTGATCCGTGACCGTTATGTTGCGTCGCAAAATCCGAGCGGCAGACATGGAGCAGAATGTGTCAGAAGCGTGGCAGTTGCGCTTGGCCATATCGTTTGTATACTAATGAATAAGCCGGATCGGCGGTTTCGTCAAGACGCGATCAAATCCGCTTGACGAACAATAACTTGAATGAAGGGAGCAGGTCAGATGTCGCATGGCGAACCGCAGGGAAACGCACCGTCCGGCAAGTTGGTGGTCCGCAATATCGGACTGGTTCTAAGCGGCGCCATCGAAAATCCGATCCTCGACGCCGACACGGTGGTGGCGGAGGGCGGCCGGATCACGGCAATCGGCCGCGCCAGAAACGTCGATACCGAGGGCGCGGCGACCGTGGTCGACGCCAACGGCGCGACGCTGACCCCCGGCCTGATCGACAGCCACGTCCATCCGGTGGCCGGCGACTGGACGCCGCGCCAGAGCCAGCTCAACTGGATCGACTCGAGCCTGCACGGCGGCGTCACCACCATGATCTCGGCCGGCGAGGTCCACACCCCCGGCCGGCCCAAGGACGTCACCGGCCTGAAGGCGATGGCGATCTTCGCCCAGCGCGCCTTCGATGCCTTCCGGCCAAGCGGCGTCAAAGTCCATGCCGGCGCCCCGGTGATCGAGCCGGGGCTGGTCGAGGACGATTTCAGGGAGATGGCGGCGGCCGGCGTGCGCTGGCTCGGCGAGGTCGGGCTCGGCGCCATCAAGGACGGCCCGAGCGCCCGGCAGATGGTGGCGTGGGCGCGCAAATACGGCATGAACAGCACCATCCACACCGGCGGCCCGTCGATCCCCGGCTCCGGGCTGATCGACAAGGATATCGTGCTGGAAGCCGATACCGACATCGTCGGCCACATCAACGGCGGCCACACCGCGCTGCCCGACGGCCAGATCCGCTGCATCTGCGAAGGCTGCAAGCGCGGCCTCGAACTGGTTCACAACGGCAACGAGCGCGCCGCGCTCTACACGCTGCGCGTGGCCCGCGAGATGGGCGATCTCAACCGCAGCATCCTCGGCACCGACGGCCCGGCCGGCTCCGGCGTGCAGCCGCTCGGCATCTTGCGCATGGTGTCGCTGTTGTCGTCGCTCGGCGAGGTGCCGGCCGAGGTGGCGTTCTGCTTCGCCACCGGCAACACGGCGCGGATGCGCGCGCTCGACTGCGGGCTGATCGAGGTCGGCCGCGCGGCGGATTTCGTGCTGATGGACAAGGCGCAGCATTCCGCCGGCAAGGATCTATTGGAGAGCGTGCAGCTCGGCGATCTGCCCGGCGTCGGCATGACGATCATCGACGGGCTGGTGCGCTCGCACCGCAGCCGCAACACGCCGCCGGCGACCCGTCTGCCGCAGATCGTCTAAAGTGTATTCTGACCGGTTTGAATCAGAGGTATGGCCGTTCTCTTCGACGTCATGCCCGCGCTTGTCGCGGGCATCCACGTCTTTGGCGGCGATTCAGAACGAAGACGTGGATGGCCGGGACAAGCCCGGCCATGACAGTGTTTGAAAGCGCTCTTTGGGGATAAAGTTCACCGCAGCCGGGTCAGCAGCGCGACGAATGTCGCGCGCTCGCGGGTCGAGAGCGGCGCCAGCGTCTCCTCGCTGGCGGCCAGCGCGGCCGGCGTCAGCCTGTCCACCGCCTGTTGCCCGGCGCGCGTCAGCCGCACGCTGAGCCGGCGGCCGTCGTCGGGGTCGCGCGCCGTTTCGGTCAGGCCGCGCGCGGTCAGCCGGTCGATCACGCCCTTGATGGTGGCGACGTCCATCGCGGTCAGCCGCCCCAGCTGGTTCTGCGAGCATGGCCCGGTCTCGGCCAGCTTGGCCAGCGCCGCCCACTGCATCGCCGTCAGGCCGGTGCCGATGTGCTTGGCGAAGATCGCGGAATGGCGCTGCGACACCTGGCGCAGGATGAAGCCGACCTGCTCGTCGAGGCGGTAGACGGCGGGCGCATCGGTCGGGGGACGGCGTCTCGTGGGGGTTTTGGTCATGATGCGTTGCGGGTGCGGCCCGACCGGCTCGCGCCTCCTGTCGCGGTGAACCGGGGCCGTCGCGACGTTCTTCGCTTGAGCATGATCTGGTCCGAAAACCGGTCCCCACGTTTCGGGATCATGCTCTATACCGCCAGATGCGCGTCGCGGATATCGGGCCGCGCTTCCAATTCCTCCATGGTGCCGCGATAGCAGATGCGCCCGCGCTCGATGATCGACACCCGGTCGGAGATCAGGCGGGCGAAATGCAGGTTCTGCTCCGAGACCAGGATGCTGACGCCTTCCTTCTTCATGGTCAGGATGGCGTGCGCCATCTGCTCGACGATCTTCGGCGACAAGCCTTCCGAGGGCTCGTCGAGCAGCACCAGCGAGGGATTCCCCATCAGGGTGCGGGCGATGGTCAGCATCTGCTGCTCGCCGCCGCTCATGCGGCCGCCGAGCCGGCCGCGCATCTCGCCGAGGTTGGGAAACAGCGAAAACAATTTGTCGCGTGTCCATTGCGGTGCGCCGGCGCGCGCGTCCTGGCGGCCGACCTCGAGGTTTTCCTCGACCGTGAGGTCGGTGAAGATGCGGCGGTCCTCCGGCACGTAGCCGAGGCCGGCGCGCACGATGGCGTGGGTCGGCTCGCGGGTGACGTCGCGGCCTTCGAACACGATGCGTCCGCTGCGCTGCGCGACGAGGCCGACGATCGAGCGGAAGGTGGTGGATTTGCCGGCGCCGTTGCGGCCGAGCAGGGCCACCACCTCGCCCTCGGCGACGTCGAGCTCGACGTCGAACAGGATGTGCGCCGGGCCGTAGAAGCTGTTAAGCGCGCTGACCGAGAGTTTCATGTCCCGCTCCCCTCCCGATGCCGCGCGTCGTAGACGAGGCCCTCGCCGAGATAGATGGCGCGCACCTGCGGGTCGTGGCGCACCTCGGCCGGCGTGCCCTCGGCGATCAGCATGCCGCGGTTGAGCACGATGACGCGGTCGGCGTGCTCGAACACCACGTCCATGTCGTGCTCGGTGAACAGCACGCCGATCTTCTGCTCGCGGGCGATGTGGGCGGTCAGCCGCATCAGCTCGATGCGCTCGCGCGGCGCCATGCCGGCGGTCGGCTCGTCCATCAGGAGAAGTTTCGGGCGGTTGGCGAGCGCGACCGCCAGTTCCAGCCGCTTGAGGTCGCCATAGGCGAGTTCGCCGCACGGCCGCTCGGCGAAGCCGCCCATGCCGACCAGTTCGAGCAGGCGGTCGGCCTCGGCGAGTTCGAACGCCGGCGTCGAGCGCCACGGATTGAAAACCTGCCCCTCGTGCGACACCAGCACGACCTGCACGTTCTCGCGCACCGTCATGGTCGGGAAGGTGGCGGTGATCTGGAAGGTGCGGCCGACGCCGCGCCGCCACACCTCGCGCGGCGCGAGGCCGGTGATCTCGCGGCCTTCGAGGCGGATGTGGCCGGCATCCGGCGTGATCTGGCCGTTGAGCATGTTGAAGCAGGTGGTCTTGCCGGCGCCGTTCGGGCCGATCAGCGCCAGAATCTCGCCGGCGGCAAGCGCGAACGACACGTTGCGCACGGCATGCACGCCGCCGAACGATTTGGTCAGGCCCTCGACGGCCAGCAGCGGGGCGGCGGACGCGCTCATTCGGCGACCTCCGCGCGCCGGGTCTTGCCGGAGGCGGCGGTGCGCGGCCAGTAGCGGGCCTGCAGCACCTCCCACATCCCGACGATGCCCTTGG
>JBDHSY010000261.1:0-4935 GCA_039808405.1 Xanthobacteraceae bacterium | reverse complement strand
CGATCGCCGACAGTGCCGGTCCGCCGGCGCCGCCGATCAATTCGACGAAGCAATCGATATCGGGATCGGCGGCCAGCGCCTGCGGCGAAGCGGCCCACGCCACGCCGCGCAGATCGAGGCCGCGCTTCTTCGCCTTGGCGCGCGCGGTGACGGCCGTGACGCGCACGCCGCGGCCGCGGCGCGCGGCAAGCATGCTGCCCTGTGCCTCGATCAGGCGGACAACCTCGGCGCCAACAGTGCCCAGGCCCGCAATCCCCACCTTGAGTGGCGCGACCATCTCCGTCCAAACCTGCCGGAAAGCCGCTAACGCCGGGTGGCGAGCGGCACCACGTTGTGCAACGTTTCGATGCCGCTTTCAAGAAAGCGGCGAATATTGCGGGCGGCCTGGCGGATACGCTGCTCGTTCTCCACCAGCGCGATGCGCACAAAACCTTCGCCGTGCTCGCCGAAACCGACGCCCGGCGACACCGCGACCCCCGACTTCTCGACCAGCAGCGTGGCGAACGCCATGCTGCCCATCTCGCGGAACGGCTCCGGCACCGGCGTCCAGGCGAACATCGACGCCTTCGGCGGCGGCACCACCCAGCCGGCGCGGCCGAACGACTCCACCATCACGTCGCGGCGGCGGTGATAGGTCTCGCGCATTTCGGCGATGCAGTCCTGCGGGCCGTTGAGCGCCGCCGTCGCCGCCACCTGGATCGGCGTGAAGGCGCCGTAGTCGAGATACGACTTGACGCGCGCGAGCGCCGCGATCAGCCGCTCGTTGCCGACCGCAAAGCCCATGCGCCAGCCGGCCATCGAGAACGTTTTCGACATCGAGGTGAACTCGACCGTGACATCCATCGCGCCGGGGACCTGCAAGACCGACGGCGGCGGGTTGCCGTCGAAATACAGTTCGGCATAGGCGAGGTCGGACAGGATGAAGATCTCGTGCTTCTTCGCGAACGCCACCAGGTCCTTGTAGAAGTCGAGGTCGGCGACATAGGCCGTCGGGTTGGACGGATAGCAGACGACCAGCGCGATCGGCTTCGGGATCGAGTGGATGATGGCGCGCTCGACGGCGGCGAAAAACTCCGGCGTCGGGTCGGCCGGCACCGAGCGGATCACGCCGCCGGCCATCAGGAAGCCGAAGGCGTGGATCGGATAGCTCGGGTTGGGCACCAGCACCACGTCGCCCGGCGCGGTGATCGCCTGCGCCATGTTGGCAAAGCCTTCCTTGGAGCCGAGCGTCGCCACCACCTGGGTGTCGGGGTTGAGCTTGACCCCGAAGCGGCGCTCGTAATAGGCGGCCTGGGCGCGGCGCAGGCCCGTGATGCCGCGCGAGGCGGAATAGCGGTCCGTGCGCGGCTTTCCGAGCGTTTCCTTCATTTTTTCAATGACATGGGGCGGCGTCGGCAGGTCCGGATTGCCCATGCCGAGGTCGATGATGTCGGCTCCGGCATTGCGCGCGGCGGCCTTGGCCCGATTGACTTGCTCGAACACGTAAGGCGGCAGGCGGCGGATGCGGTGAAACTCGTCCATTGTGGGCTCCGGAAAACCGGCGAAACGGCTTGAGTGCCGCCTCGCGGTCGATTCAGGCATCTTTTATCACGCAGGCTTGCAAGCGCCAGCGTTGCGGCAGATTTTTGGCCGCCCCGGGGTCGGCGCCACCGCCGCCGCGGCTATTGCCGGGCGGCTCCGCTCTGCCGCTCGCGGGCGGCGGTCAGTTCGCGCTGGATACGCTCGCGCTCGGCGGCATCGAGCGGCGCCTGCTCGCGTGAGGCCGGAATGTCGTGGACCGCCGGGAAGGCTCCCTGATCGGCCGGCCGCGCCGGAGCGCCTTCGGGCAGGCCGACCATCGGAAGATCGGCCACCATCGCTCCGCACCCGGCCACCGTCGCCGTGAGCGCGATCGCTGCTACCGCTGTTGCGGCGCGGGAAGCCCCTCGCAAACTCCTGTTCACCACGCAACCTCGACCATGGCAGCCACTGAAGCGGCCGCTTACGGCCTCATTATGACGCAGCCGCAAGCGCTTGTCGCGGTGCAACACATCGAAATTCCCGGCCCCCGCCGAACTATGCCATCATTGCACGACAGCAATGACCCGCTGTTTTCAGCCGGCGGGAGGAATGACGGGTAATGGCCCAATGACCGAACCGACCTCCGAGAAGCCGGACACCGGCTACAACCCCGAAGCGTTCGCCCTCAACCTGGCGCGGGCCATGGAAAGCACCGGCCAGGCGCTGGCCGCGTACTTCAAGGCGCCCGAAGAAGGCCAGATGCGCGACAAGACGCCCTCGGAATTGACGGAGGTGGTGAAGACCCTGAGCACGGTCGCCGACTACTGGCTGTCGGACCAGAACCGGGCCGCCGAACTCCAGCTCAGCCTCGGCAAGTCCTACCTCGACCTGTGGGGCAGCGCCGCGCGGCGCCTGGCGGGCGAGGCGCCGGAGCCGGCCGCGGCACCGGCCCCCCGCGACAAGCGGTTTCAGGATCCGGAATGGCGCACGAACCCGTTCTACGACTTCCTGCTGCAGGCTTATCTCCTGACCTCGCGCTGGGCCTTCGACCTGGTGCACAAGGCCGAGGGCGTCGATCCGCACACCCGCCACAAGGCCGAGTTCTACGTGCAGCAGATCACCAACGCGATCGCGCCGTCCAACTTCCTGCTGACCAATCCCGAGTTGGTGCGCGACACCGTCACATCGAGCGGCGAAAACCTCGCCCGCGGCATGAAGATGCTGGCCGAGGACATTGCCGCCGGCCACGGCACGTTGCGCATCCGTCAATCCGACCCCGCCGGCATGGTGGTCGGCGAGCACATGGCCAATACGCCGGGCAAGGTGATCTTCCAGAACGAAACCATGCAGCTGATCCAGTACACGCCGACCACGGAGAAGGTACTGCGCACGCCGCTCCTGATCGTGCCGCCGTGGATCAACAAGTTCTACATCCTCGACCTGCAACCGAAAAAATCCTTCATCAGGTGGTGCGTCGATCAGGGCCTGACGGTGTTCGTCATTTCGTGGATCAACCCCGATCGCAGCCTCGGCCACAAGACCTTCGAGGACTACATGAAGGAGGGTCCGCTCGCCGCCATGGACGTGGTCGAGAAGGTGACCGGCGAGCTCACCACGCACACCATCGGCTACTGCGTCGGCGGCACCATGCTGGCCTCGACGCTGGCCTGGCTCGCCGCCAAGCGGCGCGTGCGCGCGGCGTCGGCGACCTTTTTCGCCGCGCAGGTGGACTTCACCTATGCCGGCGACCTGATGGTGTTCGTGGACGAGGAGCAGGTCGCCGCGCTCGAGCGCGACATGGCCGAGACCGGCGTGCTGGAAGGCAGCAAGATGGCGATGGCCTTCAACATGCTGCGCTCCAACGACCTGATCTGGTCCTACGTCGTCAGCAATTATCTCAAGGGCAAGGCCCCGCCCCCTTTCGACCTGCTGCACTGGAACTCGGATGCGACCCGCATGCCGGCCGCCAACCACTCCTACTACCTGCGCAACTGCTACCTGGAGAACCGGCTGTCGGCCGGCACCATGGTGCTCGACAACACCACGCTCGACCTCTCCAAGGTCAAGGTGCCGGTCTACAACCTCGCCACCCGCGAGGATCACATCGCGCCGGCGCGCTCGGTGCTGCATGGCTCGCGGTTTTTCGGCGGGCCGGTGAAGTTCGTGATGTCGGGCTCCGGCCACATCGCCGGCGTGGTCAACCCTCCTGCCCTCGGCAAGTATCAATACTGGACCAACGAGGGGGCTGCGACCTACGACCTCGACGAATGGGTGAAGGGCGCAACCGAGCACAATGGGTCGTGGTGGCCGGACTGGATGGACTGGCTGCGCGCCATCGACGCCGAGGAGGTGGACGCGCGCGCCGTCGGCACCGAGGCGTATCCGCCGATCGAGGATGCGCCGGGCAGCTACGTCAAGGTCCGCGCCTGAGGACCATGGCCGGCTACGGCAAACGCCGCCGCCGGTGATAAAATCGAGATACGGGAATCAGAAAGGCTGCGACCGATGACGCGCGAACTGTTCTGGCTGACGCTGACCGTTGTTCTGACCGGCATCCTGTGGGTGCCCTACATCCTCGACCGCTGCAAGGTGCGTGGCCTGACGGGCGCCATGGCCAATCCCTCGCGCAACGACAAGCCGCAGGACGACTGGGCCAACCGGCTGATGTTCGCCCACGACAACGCCGTGGAGAACCTGATCGTCTTCGCGCCGCTGGTGTTGATCCTCAACGCCGTCGACTATTCGAGCTGGTGGACGGTGTTCGCCTGCGCGGTGTATTTCTGGGCGCGCCTCGCCCACGCCATCGTCTACACGTTCGGGGTTCCGGTGCTGCGCACGGCGGCCTTCGCCGTCGGCTTCCTGGCGCAGGCGGTGCTGGCCGGCATCATTTTGACGCTGGTGTAGGTACGACCCGACAGAGCTGCCTTTGCCACCGGCTCAGCGCAAAATCTGGCTGAAAAACAGCCGCGTGCGCGCGTGCTGCGGATGGTCGAAGAACTGCTCGGGCGTGTTGGCCTCGACGATCTGCCCCTCGTCCATGAACACCACGCGGCTCGCCACCTCGCGGGCAAAGCCCATCTCGTGGGTCACCACCAGCATGGTCATGCCTTCGGTGGCGAGATCGACCATGGTGTCGAGCACCTCCTTGACCATTTCCGGGTCGAGCGCCGAGGTCGGCTCGTCGAACAGCATGATCTTCGGGCTCATGGCCAG
The DNA here is from genome assembly GCA_039808405.1 of Xanthobacteraceae bacterium. GTDB lineage: Bacteria > Pseudomonadota > Alphaproteobacteria > Rhizobiales > Xanthobacteraceae > PRO6. Next base: position 222 of record JBDHSY010000261.1, on the reverse strand, counting down.
CGCGCGGGCGATCGCCACGCGCTGCTGCTGACCGCCGGAAATCTGCCCCGGATATTTTAGCGCAAGCGAAGGAATCCGAACGCGCTCGAGATACTTCATCGCCAGCGCCTCGGCGTCCTTCTGCGGCATCTTGCGCACGAAGATCGGCGCCAGCGTGCAGTTTTCCAGCACGGTCAGGTGCGGAAACAGGTTGAAACTCTGGAACACCATGCCGACCTCGCG
>JBDHSY010000260.1:0-4965 GCA_039808405.1 Xanthobacteraceae bacterium | reverse complement strand
TCGGAAGAGCCGCCGCGGCGGTCCTGAACCCGCTCACCATTTTCGGCATGCTGCGACCCCGACTTTGCGGGGTTGCACATCGGGAACCTCGGGGTATCCTGATGGAACCCGGACGATGGCGCTGAGTCGGCCATCTTTTGCTTTCGTTCAGGATTATGGCGTAGCGTCCGGCTGAACTGTTGGACCGCCCGTTGGTTGGCATGGGCGCCGATGTCTCATTCGGCAGAGTGTGAGGCGACCCGTTTGGCTTCCAGACCGCTTCCCCGCGCCAACTCCCTCGCCGGCGGCCTTGCGCCGCGCGCGGACGCGACGTTCGCGCCCCGCGACGCCATGACCGGCGAACTCGACCGGACCCAGCTCATCGCCCAACTCGAGGACGCCATCGCCGGCACCGTGCGCTATCGCGGCGTCTGCACGTTCATGCTGCTCGGCATCAACCACCTGTCGCGCATCAACGACGCGTTCGGCTTTTCCGTCGCCGACGAGGTGATCTGCGAGGTGGCGCGCCGCATCCGTCCGCTCTTGCGCAACGGCGACGTCCTCGGCCGCTTCTCCACCAACAAGTTCGGCGTCATCGTCAAGAACTGTGCCGGCGACGACATGGTTCCGGTCGCGGAGCGCTTCCTCGATGCCATCCGCGACGCCCTGATGACGACGTCCTCCGGCCCGGTCGCGGCGACGATCTCGATCGGCGGCGTCAGTATTCCGCGCCATGCGCGCAACGCCCGCGATGCCATCAACTGCGCGCAGGAGGCGCTCGATCTCGCCAAGCGCCGCAGCGCCGGGTCGTTCCTCGCCTGGAGCCCCGACACCGGGCGGGACTCGCTGCGGCGCATGAGCATTCGCGTCACGGAAGACATCATCGCCGCGCTCAACGCGCGCCGGGTGATGACGGCGTTCGAGCCGGTGGTCTCGGCCACGACGCGCATGCCGGCGTTTTACGAATGCCTGGTGCGGATGACGCAGTCGGACGGGCAGCTTCTGATGGCCCCGGACATCGTGCCGGTGGCCGAGCGGGTCGGGCTGATCCGGCTGGTCGATCCTCGCGTGCTCGAACTCGTGGTCCCAGAACTGGCCGCGGTGCCGGACGTTCACCTCAGCCTCAACATTTCGCCCGACACCACCAGCGATCCGCAATGGCTCGCCGACGTCACGTCGCTGCTTGCGGCCTATCCCGGCGTCGCCGAGCGGCTGATCGTCGAGATCACCGAAACCCAGGCCCTCGACGATCTCGAGGACATCTGCACATTCGTCAGGCGACTCAAGGATCTCGGCAGCCGCATCGCCATCGACGATTTCGGCGCCGGCTACACCTCGTTCCGCAACCTGCGCAGGCTCGGCGTGGACATCGTCAAGATCGACGGGGCGTTCGTGCATAACCTGGTGCGGTCGGCCGACGACCGCGCCTTCGTGCAGACGCTGATCGACCTGGCGCGCCGGCTCGACATCACGACCGTGGCCGAATGGGTGCAGGACGAGCCGACGGCGGCACTGCTCGCCGAGTGGGGTTGCGATTGTCTGCAGGGTCGCCTGATCGGCCTTGCCTCGGCGGAGCCGCCGTGGCGCGCTGGCGCCGAACCGGACGTGGCGGAGCGGCCGGCGCGGCTGTAGGCGTCGGCGGAGCTCGTTGATTTTATTTCGACGCGGCGCCTGAAGCGTTTTCGAGCGAAGTGGAAACCGGCCTTCGCCTGGCGAGAGCCGGCTCTAGCCCTTGTCCGGTCCCTTGTCGGGCTCGGACGGCTTCGACATGCGGTCGAGGCGCTCCTGCATGTCTTTCATCTGGCGACGCAATTCGTCGATGTTGCCGTCGGCGGGGGCGCCGGCGGCCGGTTCCTGACCCTTTGCCGGCGTCTCGGTGCGCGGCGCGACGAACGGCTTGAACATCGAGAATGTGCGCTCGAACAGCTCCATGTTGCGGCGGACCTGTTCCTCCAGCGGCGCGAAGGCGCCGGCCCCGAACGCACTGGTCATCTGCTTGCGGAACTTCTCCTGTTCCTGCGTCAGCATCTGCAGCGACTGTTCGAGATAGCGCGGCACCACCATCTGCATGCTGTCGCCGTAGAAGCGGATGAGCTGGCGCAGGAAGGCGGTCGGCAGCAGGTTCTGCCCGGCCTTGTTCTCCTGCTCGAAAATAATCTGGGCCAGCACCGAGCGGGTGATGTCGTCGCCGGTCTTGGCGTCGTAGACGAGAAAGTCCTCCCCCTCCTTCACCATCGCCGCAAGGTCTTCCAGCGTCACATAGGTGCTGGTGCCGGTGTTGTAGAGCCGCCGGTTGGCGTATTTCTTGATCGTGGTGGGGGTATCCGATTTCGCCATGAACGCTCGCAGTTGGTGATCGGGGAGAGGGCCCGCCCGCCGGCGGGCCGCTCCGGCCGCACAATGCAATGCAGCAAAGTAACCACTTTCGCGCCGGCTCGGCTACCGTTTTGTGCGGTTGCGGTTTCGGGCCGGGCAGCCCTCCCAATTTTGGGCAGCGCAGCATTTTCCCTTGGACGGCGCCGCAAAATGTCTAGATTAACCGGGTCAGCTTCGGATGAACCCCGCATCCCTCCGGCGAACGCCGCCCGGACCCGCAACTCCAGGAGACCGATATGTCCGATGATATCGTCATCGTCAGCGCCGCCCGCACCCCGGTCGGCAGCTTCAACGGCGCTTTCGCCAACATGCCCGCGCATCAACTGGGAGCGGTCGCCATCAAGGCGGCGCTCGACCGGGCGGGCGTCGAGCCGGCGCAGGTCTCGGAAGTCATCATGGGCCAGATCCTGACCGCCGGGCAGGGCCAGAACCCGGCGCGGCAGGCGTCGATCGCCGCCGGCATCCCGGTGGAGAGCCCGGCGTGGGGCGTCAACCAGCTTTGCGGCTCGGGCCTGCGCTCGGTCGCGCTCGGCTATCAGGCGCTGCGCAACGGCGATTCCAGCGTGGTCGTGGTCGGCGGCCAGGAGTCGATGAGCATGGCGCCCCACGCTCAGCACCTGCGCAACGGCGTCAAGATGGGCGCCTTCGAACTGGTCGACACCATGATCAAGGACGGGCTGTGGGACGCCTTCAACGGCTACCACATGGGCAACACCGCCGAGAACGTGGCGCGGCAGTACCAGATCACCCGCGAGCAGCAGGACCAGTTCGCGGTCGCTTCCCAGAACAAGGCCGAGGCCGCGCAGAAGGCCGGCCGCTTCAAGGACGAGATCGTGCCCGTCACGGTCAAGTCGCGCAAGGGCGATATCATCGTCAGCGACGACGAGTATCCGCGCCATGGCGCCACGCTCGAGGCGATGACCAAGCTGCGCCCGGCTTTCGCCAAGGACGGCACGGTGACGGCCGGCAACGCCTCCGGCATCAACGACGGCGCGGCGGCGCTGGTGCTGATGACCGCCTCGCAGGCCGCCAAGGAAGGCAAGACGCCGATCGCGCGCATCGTGTCGTGGGCGCAGGCCGGCGTCGATCCGGCGATCATGGGCACTGGCCCTATTCCGTCGTCGCGCGCCGCCCTCAAGAAAGCCGGCTGGTCGATCGAGGACCTCGACCTGATCGAAGCCAACGAAGCGTTTGCCGCGCAGGCCAGCGCCGTCAACAAGGACCTCGGCTGGGATCCGGCGAAGGTCAACGTCAACGGCGGTGCCATCGCCATCGGCCATCCGATCGGCGCCTCCGGCGCGCGCGTCCTCGTGACGCTGCTGCACGAGATGCAGAAGCGCGACTCCAAGAAGGGTCTCGCGACGCTGTGCATCGGCGGCGGCATGGGCATCGCCATGTGCGTCGAGCGCAATTAACTGCACTGCACAACACTGACGTTGCAAACACCCGGCGCCTGCGCCGGGTGTTTTTTTGCGCGGCGGATGTCGTTCGAACGACGGGCTTGCGGTTCTTGAAAATGGTCGGGATAATCCTCGCCTAAAAACTGCAATTTTCTGGAGGGGAACGGCAATGGCACGGGTCGCTTTGGTTACGGGAGGAACGCGTGGCATCGGGGCAGCGATCAGCAAGGCGTTGAAGGCCGCCGGCTACAGTGTCGCCGCCAGCTATGCCGGCAACGACGCGGCGGCGGAGAAGTTCAAGGCCGAGACCGGCATTGCCGTGTACAAGTGGGACGTCAGCTCGTTCGATGCCTGCGCCGAAGGCGTGAAGAACGTCGAAGCGGCGCTCGGGCCGATCGACGTGCTGGTGAACAACGCCGGCATCACCCGCGACGGCGCCTTCCACAAGATGACGCTCGATCAGTGGAGCGCCGTCATCAACACCAACCTCGGATCGCTGTTCAACATGACCCGGCAGGTGATCGAGGGCATGCGCACGCGCAAGTTCGGCCGCATCATCAACATCTCGTCGATCAACGGTCAGAAGGGGCAGTTCGGCCAGGCCAACTACTCGGCGGCCAAGGCCGGCGACATCGGCTTCACCAAGGCCCTGGCGCTCGAGAACGCCAAGGGCGGCATCACGGTGAACGCCATCTGCCCCGGCTACATCAACACCGAGATGGTGCAGGCCGTGCCCAAGGAGGTGCTCGAGAAGAGCATCATCCCGCTGATCCCGGCAAATCGCCTTGGCGAGCCGGAGGAGATCGCCCGCGCGGTCGTGTTCCTTGCCGCCGACGAGGCCGGCTTCATCACCGGCTCGACGCTGTCGGTCAACGGCGGGCAGTACCTGCAATAACGCCTCATCGCGCGCCCTTCGTCCGCCTCACCCCTCCCGCAGCGGGGAAGAGACGGGCCGCGACGTAAATGTAAATGCCCGGCTTCACGCCGGGCATGACCTCAACCGTACCGACGCGCGCCGGTTTCCATCAAAAGCAAAAGCGCCGGCAACGCGCCTGCGCTGCTTACGCGGTGCGCGCCAGCGCGCCGTCGATCATCTTGACGGCGTTGCCGAGCCCGTAGACGGCGACGAACGAGCCGAAGCGCGGCCCTTTCTCCTGGCCGAGCAGCACCTGGTAGAGCATGTTGAACCAGTCGAGCGCCACGCCCGGTC
>JBDHSY010000259.1:0-4969 GCA_039808405.1 Xanthobacteraceae bacterium | reverse complement strand
ACGCCCGACTTGGTCGGATCGAGATCCTCGGTGGCGCGGATGACGACGCGGGTGGCGTCGATCTGGTCGATCACGCCGGAGCGGCGCGCCGCGATCGCAGCGCCCGAGTCGCGGGCGACCACGCCTTCCATGCCGGTGCCGACGAACGGCGCCTCGGCGCGCACCAGCGGCACCGCCTGACGCTGCATGTTGGAGCCCATCAGTGCGCGGTTGGCGTCGTCGTTCTCGAGGAACGGGATCAGCGCCGCGGCCACCGAGACGAGCTGCTTGGGCGACACGTCCATGTAGTCGACGCGCTCCGGCGGCACCATCAGCACGTCGCCGGCATGGCGGCACACCACCATGTCCTCGGTCAGTTTGCCCTTGGCATCGACGGCGAGGTTGGCCTGCGCCACGTAGTAGCGGCCCTCCTCCATCGCCGACAGGTACACCACCTCGTCGGTCAAGCGGCCGTCCTTGATGCGGCGGTACGGCGTCTCGACGAAGCCGTACTTGTTGACGCGTGCGAACGTCGCCAGCGAGTTGATCAGGCCGATGTTCGGCCCTTCCGGCGTCTCGATCGGGCAGATGCGGCCGTAATGCGTCGGGTGCACGTCGCGCACCTCGAAGCCGGCGCGCTCGCGCGTCAGGCCGCCCGGTCCGAGCGCCGACAGGCGGCGCTTGTGGGTGATCTCGGACAAGGGGTTGGTCTGGTCCATGAACTGCGAGAGCTGCGAGGAGCCGAAGAACTCGCGCACCGCCGCCGCCGCCGGCTTGGCGTTGATCAGGTCCTGCGGCATCACGGTGTCGATATCGACGCTCGACATGCGCTCCTTGATGGCGCGCTCCATGCGCAGCAAGCCGATGCGGTACTGATTCTCCATCAGTTCGCCGACCGAGCGCACCCGGCGGTTGCCGAGGTGGTCGATGTCGTCGATCTCGCCCTTGCCGTCGCGCAGGTCCACCAGCGTCTTGATGACGGCGAGGATGTCTTCCTTGCGCAGCGTGCGGTGGGTGTCGGGCGCATCGAGCTCGAGGCGCATGTTCATCTTGACGCGGCCGACCGCGGACAGGTCGTAGCGCTCGGCGTCGAAGAACAGCGACTGGAACATGGCCTGCGCCGACTCCAGCGTCGGCGGCTCGCCCGGCCGCATCACCCGGTAGATGTCGAACAGCGCGTCCTCGCGCGTCATGTTCTTGTCGGCGGAAAGGGTGTTGCGGATGTAGGGGCCGATGTTGACGTGGTCGATGTCGAGCAGCGGCAATTCCTTGTAGCCGTGCTCGACCAGCTCCTTGATCGACTTCTCGGTCAGTTCCTCGCCGGCCTCGGCATAGATCTCGCCGGTCTTGGGATTGACGACGTCCTCGGCCAGGTAATGCCCGATCAGTTCCTCGTCGGACATGCGCAGCGCCTTCAGCCCCTTCTCCTGGAGCTGGCGCGCGGCGCGCACGGTGAGCTTCTTGCCGGCCTCCAGCACCACCTTGCCGGTGTCGGCGTCGATCAGGTCGTTGATCGTGGTGTAGCCGCGGAAGCGCGCGGCGTCGAACGGCACGCGCCAGCCGTCCTTGGCGCGCTTGTAGACGATCTTGTTGTAGAAGGTCGCGAGAATCTCCTCGGCGTCGAGGCCGAGCGCGAACATCAGCGACGTCACCGGAATCTTGCGGCGGCGGTCGATACGCGCGAACACGATGTCCTTGGCGTCGAACTCGATGTCGAGCCACGAGCCGCGATAGGGGATGACGCGGGCGGCGAACAGCAATTTGCCCGACGAATGGGTCTTGCCCTTGTCGTGGTCGAAGAACACGCCCGGCGAGCGGTGCATCTGCGAGACGATGACGCGCTCGGTGCCGTTGACGATGAAGGTGCCGTTCATGGTCATGAGCGGGATGTCGCCCATGTAGACGTCCTGCTCCTTGATGTCCTTGACCGACTTGGCGCCGGTTTCCTCATCGACATCGAACACGATCAGGCGCAGCGTCACCTTGAGCGGCGCGGCAAAGGTCATGCCGCGCTGGCGGCACTCGTCGACGTCGTATTTCGGCGCCTCGAACTCGTAGCGCACGAACTCCAGCATGGAGGCGCCGGAGAAATCGGAGATCGGGAACACCGAGCGGAACACCGCCTGCAGCCCCTCGTCCGGCCGCCCGCCATCGGGTTCGTCGACCATCAGGAACTGGTCGTAGGATGCCTTCTGCACCTCGATGAGGTTGGGCATCTCGGCCACTTCGCGGATGTGGCCGAAGAACTTGCGAACACGTTTGCGACCGGTGAATGTCTGCTGCGCCATCTGGGCCTCTCACTCTCGCCGCCGGCGGCCCGGCGGCTCCTTCCGGCGCGCCCTCAAGGCGCGTCCGGGTTGAATCCGATGTGTCCGATCTTGCGGAGCCCGACGGGCGGGCAGCCGAATCTCAGGACGCAAAAGAACGCGCCGGCCGCATACCCTGCGTCCCGCACGTTCCGTCAGTCAGTTACGGACCGAAAGAGTCCGAAAATTGCACGTCTCCCAACGCGCAACGCCGGCTCGAACCTGAGTTCCAGCTCGCTCGCCTGAGCAAGCCGCCCGCGCGCAACGTTTCTGTGGGCCCGATATAAGGGCCGAATACGTCAAGTCGAGAGGTTGCCGACCGACCTGACCGCACTTTTCTGTGTACGATCGACCTCACGACCTCGTTCCCGTCTTCTCATCCGCCACCCGTTCAGGGCGCGGCACAACCGGACCGCAGTCTTAAACCCAACGCCTCTGGCCTCGCCCACGCAACCCCAAGGCCCTCTCCGCCCGATCGATGACCGGGCGGACCCGGCCATCGACGCATCCCGGAAGGCGACCCCCGGTTTAGCTGCCGCTCGCCCCTCCATCCTCGTCATGGCCGGGCTTGCCCCGGCCATCCACGTCTTTGGCGAGACGATCCCCGGATCGCGCTCGGCTTCGCCTCGCTTGTCCGGGGATGGAATTTCGTAAGCTCCGCTTACTTCAATTCCACCTTGGCGCCAGCCTTCTCGAGCTGGGCCTTGATCTTGTCGGCCTCGTCCTTGGCAACGCCTTCCTTGACCGGCTTCGGCGCGCCCTCGACCAGGTCCTTGGCCTCCTTGAGGCCGAGGCCGGTGATGGCGCGGACTTCCTTGATGACCTCGATCTTCTTGTCGCCGGCAGCCGCCAGCACGACAGTGAACTCGGTCTTCTCCTCGGCCGGCGCGGCGGCGGCAGCGCCCGGCGCGGCGGCGACGGCCACCGCAGCCGCGGCGGACACGCCCCACTTCTCTTCGAGCAGCTTGGCGAGTTCGGCCGCCTCGAGCACGGTCAGGGCGGAGAGGTCGTCGACGATTTTCTGCAAGTCAGCCATTGATCTTGATCCTTGAGATAACGATTGGTTCGGAACCAGTTGAGGTTAAAGGGTCGGCGTCACGCCGCTTCGTCCTTGGAGGCATAGGCCTGAACCACGCGGGCGACCTTGGCGGCCGGCGCGTTGGCGAGCTGGGCGATCTTGGTCGCCGGCGCGACCAGAAGGCCGACCAGCTTGCCGCGCAGTTCGTCGAGCGAGGGCAGCGAGGCGAGTGCCTTGACGCCATCGGGGTTCAGGGCGGTCGCGCCCATCGAGCCGCCAAGAATGACGAACTGTTCGTTCGCCTTGGCGAATTCGACTGCGACCTTGGGCGCCGCCACCGGATCGTTGGAGGTTGCGATCACGGTCGGCCCCTTCAACAGGGAGCCGATGGCGACGAATTCGGTGCCTTCAAGAGCGATCTTGGCAAGACGGTTCTTGGAGACCTTCACCGCCGCGCCCGCCTGCCTCGCCTGCGCGCGCAGGGTCTGCATCTGGGCCACGGTGAGGCCGGAGTAGTGAGCGACGACCGCGACGCCGGTGGTCTTGAACAGACCATTCAGCTCCTCGACCGCCTGTTTCTTTGCCGCTTTTTCCACGAGCGAAGCTCTCTCCGGTTGGCGGTCTGCACAGACGCGGACCGCCGGGTTGCACCCGCCGTCCGCCGGCCCGTCCCGATCAAGTCACCTCGATCCCGACGCGTCCGGCAGGGACGACACTGTTGCCGGCGACGCAAATCGCCGGCCAAGCCTGCCCTCCCGCGCCAAGCGGCCCGGGGCGTCGAGGTCCGAACCAATTCCCGGCCCCGCCGCGAGGCTGAGCCTGAAATCCGATCTTCACCCGTCTATGCAGGCCATGCGATTAAGCCGTTGGGGAAACTTGCGTTCACCCGCGAGCGCCTGCAGTCTTGGACAGGACAGAGCGATCCGTGAGGATCGCCCTCACGCATCCCGCAAGTCTCATGTCGGAGAGGTCCGTTCGAGCAACCAGAAGGATGTTCGATGCGGACGTCGCTCCTGACGGTTGAGGTTTTCGGAAAGCGCGCACAAACGCGCCAGCGCGAGCCGGCCCGTTCGGAACGGGTCTCATAGCGCCTCGCCGCGCCGTTGCCAAGCCCCATTCGGTCGAGCGGCGAATAATTCGCCGCCTCGCTCAGCCGATGTAGCCGGCCGCACTCCTGAGCCGCGCTTCGGCGCCCGCGACCATGGCGCGGACGATGTCGCCGGCCCCGGCCTCGGCATGGATCAGGTCGATGCCCTCGCCGACGATCACCGCCGAAACCGACGAATCGCCGGCGTCGCGGGCCTTGGCGTAGCGCGCCTGCTCGCGGGCGCGGTGGCTGCGCAGGCCGTCGAGGTCGCCGGCCCATTGGTCGACGAAGGCGTTGCGCAGGGTGCGGATGTTGAATGCACCCGGCCAGTCGATGTCGCGTGCCACGTCGATCACCGAGCTGCGCAGGGTATCGTCGCCGTGGCCGGCGACCGCCGTGCGCTTGAGGTTAGGGTGCGCCAGCGATTCGGCGCTGACATAAAAGGCGGTGCCGCACAGCACGCCGGCGGCGCCCAGCATCAGCGCGGCGGCAAGCCCGCGCCCGTCGGCGATGCCGCCGGCCGCCACCACCGGCACGGCGCCGGCGAGATCGACCACCGCCGGCACCAGCGGCAGCGTC
>JBDHSY010000258.1:0-4984 GCA_039808405.1 Xanthobacteraceae bacterium | reverse complement strand
GCCAGCGAGTTCATCGACGGCTACTGGCGCTCCGGCGACATCGGCAGCGTCGATGCCGACGGCTTTGTGCGGGTGTTCGACCGCAAGAAGGACATGATCAACCGCGGCGGCTACAAGATTTTCAGCGCCGAGGTCGAAAGCACCATCTGCGGCATCGCCGGCGTGCAGGAATGCGCGATCTTCGGGCGGCCCGATCCGGTGCTCGGCGAGCGCGTCTGCGCCGTCATCGTGGTCGGCGATGCGAACGCCCTGAGCGGCGACGCCGTGCAGGCCTACTGCGCCGAGCGGCTGTCGACCTACAAGGTGCCGGAGACGATCACGATCCGCACCGAGCCCTTGCCGCGCAACGCCAACGGAAAAATTCAAAAAGCGCTGCTGCGCGGAGGCTGATATGGCCTCACGCCGGCGGACCGGCGGCGTAAGGCGCGAAGACGCCGCGATCCTCGTCGGGCTCGATCGGCTGGCCGAGCGAGGGAAAGGCGCGCTGCGGGCACGCCGACCGCTCGCAGATCCGGCAACCGGCACCGATCGGCGTCGCCGCCGCGGGGTTGGCGAGGTCGAGCCCGTCCGCATAGACCAGGCGCGAGGCGTGGCGGACATCGCAGCCGAGCGCGACGGCAAACGTCTTGCGCGGCGCACGGTATCCGCCGCGCCCGCGCGAGACCGAGCGCGCGATCCACAGATAGGCGCGGCCGTCGGGCATGCTGGCGAACTGGGCGAGGACGCGGCCGGGTTCGGCGAACGCCTCGTAGACGTTCCACAACGGACAGGTGCCGCCGAAGCGGGAGAAGTGAAAGTCGGTCGCCGACTGCCGCTTGGAGATATTGCCGGCGCGATCGACCCGGATGAAGAAGAACGGCACCCCCTTGGCGCCGTGGCGCTGCAAGGTGCTGAGGCGATGGCAGGTGGTCTCGAAGCCGACGCCGAACCGGTGGGCCAGCAATTCGATGTCGTAGCGGACCGCCTCGGCGGCCGCGAGAAACGCCGAATAGGGCATGATCAGCGCGCCGGCAAAATAGTTGGCAAGCCCGATCCGGGCGAGCGCGTGCGATTCCCGGTTGCCGAAGGCGCCGGCCGCGGCCACCGCCTCGATCCGGTCACCGCATTCGAGAAAGGCAAGCTGCGTGGCCATCTGGAATGCCTGCTGGCCGGGCCGCAGATGCGCCGACAGCCGCAGCACCCGCGCCGCCTTGTCGAACCGCCGCTGCATGTCGCCGGGCAGCGAGGCATCGATCGCGACGCTCACCCCGTGAACGGCCGCGAGCCGCGCGCGCAGCGCGTCCGCCGCCTGCCCGGTCGCGATGGCCGCATCGGCCGCGATGCGCTCGGCCGCCTCGTCCAGTTCGGCAATGTGGTTGTGCCGCGCATAGAAGAAGTCCCTCACCTCCTCGAACGCCGTTGACGGCGGCAGCGGCGCATCGCCCTGCCGGTCGTCGCCGATCCGCGCCGCCAGCGCCGCCAACTGGTCGAGCGCGCGGGCATGACGGCGATGCAGCGCCACCAGCGCGCGACCCACCGCCGGCATGTTGCTTGCGAGCTCGCGCAGTTCGGTCGCGTCGATCGCCTCGCCGAGCGCGGGATCGGACACCGCCTCCTTCAGGTCGGAGATCAGCCGCGCCTCGTCGTCGTCCGACAGGAGCCGGAGATCGATGCCGAACGCGGCATTGAGCTTGAGCAGGACCGGCACGGTCAGCGGCCGCTGATTGTTCTCGAGCTGATTGAGATAGCTCAGCGAGATGCCGGCGGCGGACGCGAACGCCTGCTGGGTGAGCCCGCGCTCCTGCCGCAGCCGCTTCAGCCGCACGCCTGCGAACGCCTTCTTCATCGGCACGCCCTTGCCTTCTTCGCAAACTTCGCAAATCACCCGACCGCCATTCGCAAATTACGCATTTTCAGCGGTTTATTGGCGGCCGTCCGATGTGAATATTGCAAATATCGCAGCCGGACCGCAAGAGGCCGACCCACGATGCAGGCGGACATGCAAGCGCCAGGTCCCGACGAAGCCCGGTTCCTCGAACTGGTGCTGCCGGACCAGGCCAACCACTACGGCACGCTGTTCGGCGGCCGTGCGCTCGGCCTGATGGGCAAGGCCGCCTTCATCGCCGCCACGCGCCGCGCCCGCGCGCCGGTGGTGATGGCGAGCGCCGACAAGACCGAATTTCATGTGCCGGTGCGCGTCGGCGAAATCGTCGAACTGTCCGCGCGCGTCGTGCGCGTCGGCCGCTCGTCCATGACCGTGACGGTGGAGATGGTGGCGGAGGCGCTGGTGTCCGGCAGCCGCCGCCTCGCCGTGCGCGGCGCCTTCGAAATGGTCGCGGTGGACGGCGCCGGCCGGCCCGTCGCCATACCTCGCCTCGCCACAAAGCCTCAGGAGACCTCGACGTGAAGCGGCATAACGTTCGAACCTATCGATCCGCCGAGACCCTGCCGCGCGCCGACCAGCTTGCGTGGAAGATCGCCGAGGTCGCGAGCGACCCCGTGCCGGTCGAGCCGGAGGTGGCGGAGATGATCGGCAACCGCATCATCGACAATGCCGCCGTGGCTGCCGCCTCGTTGGCGCGGCGGCCGGTGGCGAGCGCACGGACGCAAGCCGCCGCGCATCCTTATCAGCCGGCCGCCGCCGTGATCGGCCTGCCGCTGGCGCAGCGCATCTCGCCGGAATGGGCGGCATGGGCCAACGGCGTCGCGGTGCGCGAACTCGATTTCCACGACACCTATCTCGCCGCCGACTACTCCCACCCCGGCGACAACATTCCGCCGGTGCTCGCCGTCGCCCAGCATTGCGGCCTCGACGGCGCGGCGCTGCTGCGCGGCCTTGCGGCCGCCTACGAAATCCAGGTCGATCTCGTTACCGGCATCTGCCTGCACGAACACAAGATCGACCACATCGCCCATCTCGGCCCTTCGGCGGCCGCGGGCATCGGCGCCGCGCTCGCGCTCTCCACCGGGACGATCTATCAGGCGGTGCAGCAGGCGCTGCATGTCACCACCACCACGCGGCAGTCGCGCAAGGGCGAGATTTCGAGCTGGAAGGCTTATGCCCCCGCCTTCGCCGGCAAGATGGCGGTGGAAGCCGTCGATCGCGCCATGCGCGGCGAAGGCGCGCCGTCGCCGGCATGGGAAGGCGAGGACGGCTTCATCGCCTGGCTGCTCGGCGGCCCGGAGGCCGCGTACACGGTGCCGCTGCCCGAAAAGGGCGAGCCCAAGCGCGCCATCCTCGACACCTACACCAAGGAGCACTCGGCCGAATACCAGAGCCAGGCGCTGATCGACCTCGCCCGCCGTATGGGGCCGACGATCGGCGACCTCGCGAACGTCGAAAGCATCGTCATCCACACCAGCCATCACACCCATTACGTGATCGGCACCGGCGCCAATGATCCGCAGAAGATGGACCCGAAGGCCAGCCGCGAAACGCTCGACCACTCGATCATGTACATCTTCGCCGTCGCGCTCGAGGACGGCGGCTGGCATCACGCGCGCTCCTATGCGCCGGAACGCGCCGCGCGCCCCGAAACGGTGGCGCTGTGGCACAAGATTTCCACCGTCGAGGACCCCGAGTGGACGCGCCGCTATCACAGCCGCAACCCGAAGGAGAAGGCGTTCGGCGGTCGCGTGGTGGTGACGCTCGCCGACGGCCGGGTGATCGAGGACCACCTGGCGGTGGCCGATGCCCATCCGCTCGGCGCGCGGCCGTTCACGCGGCCGCAATACGTCGACAAATTCCGCACTCTCGCCGACGGCGCGATCGCCGCCGACGAGCAGGCGCGCTTCCTCGCGCTCGTCGAGCGGCTGCCGTCGCTGAGCGCGGCAGACGTCGGAGTCCTCAGCTTCAGCGTCGAGCCTCGCGCGCTCGGCACGCCGGCGGCATCCGGCCTGTTCGACTATCGCAGCGGTGCGGCAGCGCGCTGACCGGCCATCGTATCATCAGGGAGGTTCACCATGCCCCAGACCGAAGCCACCCCGGCAAGGCCCGCGCCGAAAAAATCCGTGGCGCTGTCCGGCGTGATCGCCGGCAACACCGCGCTGTGCACGGTGGGGCGCAGCGGCAACGACCTGCACTATCGCGGCTACGACATCCTCGACGTCGCCGAGACCTGCACGTTCGAGGAGATCGCCCACCTCCTCGTCCATGGCGCGTTGCCGACCGCGGCCGAGCTGGCCGCCTACAAGGCCAGGCTGAAAAGCCTGCGCGGATTGCCGGACGCGGTGCGCCGCACGCTGGAGGCGCTGCCGGCGGCGGCGCATCCGATGGACGTGATGCGCTGCGGCGTCTCGACGCTCGGCTGCGTGCTGCCGGAGGCGGCGGACCACAACCATGCCGGCGCCCGCGACATCGCCGACCGGCTGATGGCCTCGCTCGGCTCGATGCTGCTGTACTGGCACCATTTCGCGCATAACGGCCGGCGCATCGAGGTGGAGACCGACGACGACTCCATCGGCGGGCACTTTCTCCATCTGCTGCACGGGACGACCCCGTCGGAGGCACATGTGCGGGCAATGCACACCTCGCTCATCCTCTACGCCGAGCACGAATTCAACGCGTCGACCTTCACCGCCCGCTCGATCGCCGGAACGGGCTCGGACATGTATTCGGCCGTCAGCGGCGCAATCGGCGCGCTGCGCGGGCCGAAGCACGGCGGCGCCAACGAGGTCGCCTTCGAGATCCAGAAGCGCTATGCCGACGCCGACGAGGCGGAAGCCGACATCCGCCGCCGCGTCGCGGCAAAAGAGGTGGTGATCGGCTTCGGCCACCCGGTCTATACCGTCGCCGACCCGCGCAACAAGGTGATCAAGGAGGTGGCGCGGCGGCTGTCGCGCGAGGCGGGATCGACGAGGATGTTCGAGATCGCCGACCGGATCGAGGCGGTGATGGCCGATACCAAAAAGATGTTCGCCAACCTCGACTGGTTCAGCGCCGTCAGCTATCACATGATGGGCGTGCCGACGGCGATGTTCACGCCGCTGTTCGTGATCGCGCGCA
>JBDHSY010000257.1:0-4989 GCA_039808405.1 Xanthobacteraceae bacterium | reverse complement strand
TCCATCGCTCGGTCTGTTGCACCAGCCACGATGCGCCCTGCTCGCGCCGCACGACCGCGAGATTGATCGCGGCGGCGGCGACCGCCGGCGGCCACAGGAACATCGGCCAGGTGTCGCCGATCCTGAGCGACAGCGACTTCCAGACGAAATAGCCAAGCGGCGCCAGCACCGCCGTCGCCAGCAGGATGGCGGCCGGCTCGCGGCGGCGGACGCCGCGCCAGGCCGTCATCGCGACGGCGGACAACAGCACCGGCAGCAGCACCGGCCCGACCATCACCAGCTGCACGCCGAGAAAATCCCCGAGCGTGCGCAGCGACAGGCCGTGATCGGCGCCCGCCCGCACGAACTGGAAGCGGAACGAGGCCCAGTCGTTGGCGGCGTTCCAGATCGCCACCGGCGAGAAGACGACAAGCGCCGCCACGAGCCCGAGCCATGGCCACGGGCTCGTCAGCCAGCGCCGCCGCCATGCCGGCACCAGCGCGAACAGGGCGACCGCCGGCAGCAGGAACACGACGGTATATTTCGACAGCGCCGCCAGCCCGGCAAAGGCGCCCGCCGCCACCCACCAGCGCCCGTCCTGCGTCTCGACGAGCCGCACCAGCGCCCAGATCATCCCGAGCACGAACGGGATCAGCGCCACGTCCGGCGCGATCTTGGCCATGAACAGCCCGTAGTAGAGCGCGGCGTCGAACATCAGAAGCGCAAGCCACGCCGCGGCCGAATCGCGCGCGAGCCGCCGCACGATGTCGGCCAGCAGCACCTGGGATGCGGCCATCGCCACCAGGCCGCCGAAGCGCACGCCGAACGCGGTGTCGCCGAACAGCGCGGTGTCGAGCCGGACCATCCAGGCCACCATCGGCGGATGGTCGAGGAACGAGGCGACGTTCTCCTGCGACCAGGTCCAGTAATAGGCTTCGTCGGTGCGCAGTTCCGCGACGCCGGCATAGATCGCGCGCAGCAGCGTGACCAGCGCAAGCAGCGCCAGCGCCACGCCCGGCGTGGTCAGCCGCTCGATGGCGTTACGGAGGGATACGCCGGATCGCGCGTCGGTCATGGCGTGCGCCGCAGGTCAGCCGGCGCCGGCCGGCGAAGGGCCGCATCGGACGATACGGCGGGACCGGCTTTCTCCGGCAGCGCGCCTGCGAAGTCAATCGGCCGGCCTGCCGCCGCCGCGCGGGCCTTGCAAGACATTCGAATGCGTCAAAATGAACCGACTATTTTTTAATCTATCAAGGAGGCGGCAAACCGCTTATGGTTTCGCGCCTCGCGCGCCGACGAGCGGCCGCGGGGTGCCTTTCGATACGTGCTCGCGGAGTCGATATTGATGCCTACAGGGACTGTGAAGTGGTTCAACCCCACCAAGGGCTATGGGTTCATTCAGCCGGGCGACGGCGGAAAGGACATCTTCGTCCATATCTCGGCGGTTCAGAAAGCCGGCCTTGCCACGCTGAACGAGGGCCAGACGGTCGAGTACGAGGAAGTCGCCAACCGCGGCAAGACCTCGGCGGAAAACCTGAAGGTTTGAGCGTCGGCGCGACCGCGCGTCCAGGCGAGGCGGATGCCGCCTCGCGCAGGGACAGCATCCTTCGACACAGACCAAGCGACACAGACCGAGACTTCGCTTCCGATCCCGTCGGGAGCAAAGCTCCAAGAGCCCGCACCAAGGGGCGGACACGGCGAGCGCGACCGGACGCCGGACGCGCCGGCGTCATTTGTTCTTCGCCCATTGCTCGACCGGCATCACGTCGGGCACCTGCGCATAGGCGCGGGTCCACATGTCCACCACCCATTGGTGCCCCGTGGCCTTCTCGACCAGCACCGCGGTGTTGTGCGGGGTCTGCAACATCAGCGCATTGCCGCGATAGCGCGGCTCGCCGACGTCGTGATGGCGCAACAGGCCCCATTGCCGCAACACCAGCAACAGGCTCGTGGTGTTGCGCGTGGTGTCCCAGCAATCGAAATTGGTGCTGTCGGCGCCGGCGCGGAAATCGGCGCGCGCCACCCGCTTGTCGGTGCCGATCACCGGCCCGATCTTGCGGTCGAACCACACCACCGCGTTCTGCACGGCGCGGCGCTCGGCGGCGGGCGAACTCCGCCCGGCGGCAAGAAGGCGGGTCAGGGCGCCACGGTCGGCGGCGCTGAAATGGAGCGCGACGCGGCGGCGGCAGACGAAACCGTAGCAGACGGTCATGGTGGTCGCGCTCGGCGACGGGATCGACACCGAGCTGTAAAGCTGCGCGATGCCGCCCGGCAGTTCGGCCGCCCGCGCCCCGCCCCTCATCGGCGACAATACAACAACGGCCGCGCCGGCAACCAGCGCGGCCCGCATCGCGATTCTGTATGCGGCGGCAAGCATCATCGCGCGAGGCTAGAGCGTTTTCAAGCGAAGTGGAAGCCGGCCGTCGCCGGGCCGGAGCCGGCTATGGCCCGGCGAAGGCCGGTTCGCGTGAAGACAACGCGACAAAACAAAAACCTGGAGCTTCGCTTCTGATTCCATCGAGAGGCGCAGCTCTCACCAATCGCATCCGCCCTGCCAAAATGCGCGGGCCGGCGCCGCTGTGTAGAACACCGTTGCATCGGCCGGCCGGCGCGGATCAAATGGACGCCGACGCGCCGCGACGGGAGCAACGCCCCATGGACGACGGCATCTTTGCCGGCCTCAAGGTGATCGATTGCGCGAGCTTCATCGCCGCGCCCGCGGCCGCGACCGTGCTGTCGGATTTCGGCGCCAGCGTCATCAAGATCGAGCCGCCGGGTGGCGGCGATCCCTACCGCCACCTGCCGAGCCAGCCGGGCTATCCGGTCAGCGGGCACAACTATGCGTGGCTGCTCGAATCGCGCAACAAGCAGGGCCTCGCGCTCGATCTCGCAACGGCGCAAGGCCGCGCGGTGCTGCACCGCCTGATCGCCGATACCGACATCTTCATCACCAATTTTCCGCCGGCGGTGCGCGGCCGCCTCGGCATCACCTATGCCGAACTCGCCCCGCTCAACGCGCGGCTGATCTATGCCTCGTTCACCGGCTACGGCGAGGTCGGCGAGGAGGCCAACAAACCCGGCTTCGACACCAATGCGTGGTGGGCGCGCTCGGGGATGATGGACCTCGTGCGCGACGGCGAGGAGGCGACGCCGGCACGCTCGCTGCCCGGCATGGGCGACCATCCGTGCGCGATGGCGCTGTACGGGGCCATCGTCACCGCGCTGTACCAGCGCGAGCGCACCGGCAGGGGCGCCCATGTGCGCTCCAACCTGATGGCCAACGGGCTGTGGGCGAACGGCACGCTGGCGCAGGCGGCGCTGTGCGGCGCGCGCTTCCAGCCGCGCCGGCCGCGCGAGCGCGCGCTCAACGCCGTCACCAACCACTACCGCTGCCGCGACGGCCGTTGGATCATCCTGTCGCTGCTCAGCGAGGAGCGGCAGTGGCCGGTGCTCGCGCGCTGCCTCGGGCTGGAGGCGCTGATCGACGAGCCGCGCTTCGCCACCAGGGCCGAGCGCCACAACCACTCGGTCGAGCTGATCGAAATTCTCGACACGACATTCGCGGCCAGAGACCTTGCGCAGTGGCGCACCATTCTCGACGGCACGGGGCTGGTCTTCGGCGCCATCGGCCGTCTCGACGACCTCAAGGACGACAAGCAGATGCGCGACAACGAGGTGCTCGTTCCGTTCGCGGACAGCGACACGCTGACCATCGCCAGCCCGATCTGGATCGACGGCGCCGCCAAGGCCGCGCCGCGCCGGCCGCCCGGCATCGGCGAGCACAGCGACGCCATCCTGCGCGCCGCGGGCTACGGCGAAGCCGAGATCGCGGCGCTGCGCGATGCCGGCGTGGTCGCCTGACCGCCGATGCCGGCAAACCGCAAACGCCTTCTGCTGTCGCGGTCGCTGGCGCCCGCAGCGCTGGCGCTGATCGATAGCCGCGCCGATATCGAGGCGATCGGCTTTCCGCACGTCATCTCGAGTGCCGATCTCACCGCCCTGCTCGCCCGTCACGCCCCGGTGCACGGCATCGCGCTCGGCGTCACGCCGTTCGGCGAGGAGGCCATCGCGGCCGCCCGCGAGCTGGCGGTGGTGGCGCGCATCGGCGTCGGGTTCGACGCGGTGGACGTCGCCGCGCTGACGCGGCACGGCATTTTGCTGATGGTGACCGGCACCGCCAACTCGCCCTCGGTCGCCGAGGCGACGCTGTTCATGATGCTGGCGCTCGCCAAGCGCGGGGCGGAGCTCGACGCGCTGGTCAAGGGCAACGCCTGGGCGCGCCGGTTCGACACCACCCCGTTCGACCTGTACGGCAAGACCGTGCTGATCGTCGGCCTCGGCCGCATCGGCACGCGGGTGGCGGCGCGCTGCCGCGCCATGGACATGAGCGTGCTGGCGTTCGACCCCTACCGCAGCGCCGCCGAGATCGCGGCCGCCGGCGGCGAGGCGGTCGCCGACCTCGACGCCGCGCTGGCGCGCGCCGACGTCGTCACCCTGCACTGCCCCAAAACGGCGGAGACCGCCGACCTGATCGACGCCGCGCGGCTCGCCCGCATGAAGCCCACCGCCTACCTGATCAACACCGCGCGCGGCGGCATCGTCGACGAGACGGCGCTCCATGCCGCGCTGAAGAGCGGACGGCTCGCCGGCGCCGGCCTCGACGTGTTCGCGAGCGAGCCGCCGGCCGCCGACAACCCGCTTTTGCGGCTGCCGAACGTGATCTGCGCTCCGCACCTCGCCGGCGTCACCCGCGAGGCGCTGGAGCGCATGGGCGTCGCGACGGTGCGCAACCTGCTGAGCGTGCTCGACGGCGCCCCGCACCGCGCTCATGTCGTCAACCCGGAGGTGCTGGCCGGGCGCGGCGATCTACCCTGACGCCAGCAGCGTCTCGATGCGTGCGGCGAGATCGTCGCGCACGATCGGCTTCTGGATCAGCGCGATGCCGGACTCCAGCCCATGGGCATCAGCCGGAAGTACGGAGGTCTTGGACTGCCTGCAACTGTGCAGACT
>JBDHSY010000256.1:0-4992 GCA_039808405.1 Xanthobacteraceae bacterium | reverse complement strand
CAAATTTATCAGAAAACTTGATTTTTCCACCTCGGACTGCAGTGCGTCCGGCTCCATGAACCCTTTCACTCTAATTCTGGGGTCCTGACCTGCCAAAGACTCAAGCGCCGGTCGCTCTGGACCTGCACCAATCAGAACTAGCTCGGCATCGATCGCGCTGCGCCTGAACATCTCGACACATTTAAGAATGTGGCTGAAATTTCCTGTATATAACAATAAGGGACGGCGCGGTCTGGCCGAGTTGTTGAAAGGCTGCATGGTCGAGGGCGAGATGCCTTCAACGACCACGTATCCCGATGATCGATTCAACCAGTCATTGGCAATTCTGGAAGTGATGGGAAAGCTTACGTCTGCTTTACCCGCCAGCCATTTGAGCAGCCGGTTATCGAGCGCTTTAAGCCAACCGCGAAGTACCCCTGAATACTCCGAATCCATGAAAAGCGGCAGGTCAGGAATGACGATACCCAACCTAACACGCTTCATTCGCGCGGCTACACTAGCGGCAAGCAGCAGCGGTGTGTGCAACGAATAGACCAGAATGACGTCACTCCGATTAACGACCGACATCAGGCGGGAAAAGAATACTACGGTGCGCCAGACCATACGAAGTCCTGGTAGATTGAGCAGCGGGATGGTCTCCCCACCTTCACTAGATGCGCCCGAAAAGAATGCTCGATTGCGGGGAAAGGCCATAACCGGCAGTGTACCGATCGTATATGTGGCAACGCCGGCATCTCTCAACGCACCCAGCAGAGAGCGCTGGAAATTGATCGCCGATCGCTGTGGGGCAGCCTCCCGTGCGAACGCGACATTGATCTCTTCATCAGACCCTAGGAATCCAAGAAACACCACCCGACTTGGCTGGCTCTCAAGCGACCTATCAACGATAGCAGACACGGTCATAAGTAAATTTCTACAGCTTCAAACCAAGTGCTTTTTAGCGCCGTTTCTGCCAGTACCAGCATCTGACCGGGCCCATGGACAAGTCCGGTTGGAATGTTAGTACATTGACGGTTGGGTTGCCAGCGCGAGGCGGCGTAGGGGACCGGGAGGCGAAAATGAAAATCTCTGGCGCCGGCGACTTCTATCCGAGCGATCCATGGAGGCGCATGCTGGCACAATTCTTCTTCGATGACTCTGGCTTCTCTTGATGTGAAGAATATTTCGCCATTTAGCGGTTCGTTGCGCCAGCGGGCGTTTAAGCTGTCGATATAGCCGTTTTCCCACGGACTGCCCGACGCGCAGACGGCAGCATGATCCGCCGTTGAGCAAAAGCCTGCCTCTCCTTTGTTGTTTGGCCGAAACCTTCCAGTCCGCCTAGCTGCGCAGAAGTCGGGCGATAGCGGTAGCGACCATAACGTCGGGTGAACAACGATGTCCTTAGTCAGTTGCCGCCGTCTATCCCGGCCGCGCAGAATGCCACGCTATATAGTACGATGTTGTCACAGAACGCGGCACACATAGCACTCCGATACGCGTGGCAGAACTGTCCTAACATGATCAATCCAGACGCGGTGACGTGAGTGCTCAGGAGCTTCCCCGGTCGGCTTCCGTTAGGGTCAGTTTGTCAAGCGTCGGGGCGGCCACCACCTTACGAAACCATCCGTTCTCCTTCTGGGGTTCTTTCGACTGCGAAGTTGGTCGCGATCCATACCGCCGTACGGCTTGCACCACTAGGTCGGCTCGGAAACATCAGCATCCGGAACCACGACCTTATCCTACGCGGCACTTCAACTGCTGTAGCTTCGCGACGATCTCTCGGGCTTGTGTGGCTTGTTCGCCCCTGTGACCCTCTTTCCTTCTGAAGCGCCCCCGGAGGGCGGATCAGACTGGCTGGCAGAGGTGACGACGTCCTGGGCAAAGCGAATCCCGGGGAGCGCGGCGGCGCCATGTGAGGTATACGCGCCTTGCAGCAGCTAGCGTAATGGCTTTTCCATTCGATGATCCACCCGGAGCCTATCGATTCGCATTTTGTTACAGGATGTTACGAAAATTGAGGCAGAGCCGGTCAGATAGTGCTCCCGGCGTCATTGCTCAAAAACGCCATCATGCCATAGGTACGTGACACTTGGTTCCCCACCCTCCACCGTACTGCGAGACCAGTCCAGCGATGAAACGGGTATTCGACATCATCGTATCCGGCATCCTGCTGGTGCTGCTGGCGCCCGTTCTGGCGGTGCTGGCCCTGCTCGTGCGCCGGCAGCTTGGAAGCCCCGTGCTGTTCCGGCAGATACGGCCCGGCAAGGATGCCCGACCGTTCGAGATGCTGAAATTCCGGACCATGCGCGATATCCGCGACCGTAACGGCCGCCCGCTGCCGGACGCTGAACGGCTGACGCCGTTCGGGCGCTTCCTGCGCGCGACCAGCCTCGACGAACTGCCCGAACTGTGGAACGTGCTGAAAGGCGATATGAGTCTGGTCGGCCCGCGACCGTTGTTGGTGGAGTACCTTCCTCTCTATTCGGCGGAGCAGGCCCGGCGGCACGAGGTGCGTCCGGGAATCACCGGCTGGGCCCAGGTCAACGGCCGCAATGCCCTGTCCTGGGAGGACAAGTTTCGGCTCGATATCTGGTATATCGACAACCGGTCGTTCCGGCTCGATATGAAAATCATTGCGCTGACGGTCGCCAGAGTGCTGAGCCGCTCGGGAATCGCCGCCGACGGCGAAGCGACCATGCCGCGTTTCACGGGCACGCCGCCAGGCTCACGAGGCCAAGCATGACCGCGACTTTGCTCGTGCTCGGTTGCGGAGGCCATGGCCGCGTCGTCGCCGAGGCAGCGCTCGAGTGCGCCTATCGCAACATCGCTTTTCTTGATGATTCTTCTCCTGAACAACCTCCGCCTCAGGGACGGGTGCTTGGCCCCCTGTCCCTGATCGAGCAGACTTCGCATGAATGGCCCACGGCAATCGCCGCTGTCGGCAATGGCGCACTCCGGTTGAAGTTGTTCGAGACGCTGCGTCAGCACGGCTATCATACGCCGAACATCGTTCATCCATCGGCGGTGATCAGCCGCAGTGCGCAACTAGGGGCAGGAATTTTTATCGGAGCCGGCGCAATTGTTGGCACTGGGGCCCGGATCGACAATGCGACGATCATCAACACTGGCGCCCGGATCGATCACGACTGCCGCATCGGTCCGGGTAGCCATATCGCACCCGGAGCGACGTTGTCCGGCAATGTCAGGGTGGGCGCGAGGACGTGGCTCGGCACTGGATGCGCCGTAAGACAAGGTATCGTCATCGAAGATGATGTTCTGGTCGGCGTCGGGGCAGCGGTGGTTTCCAACCTTCCGGCCGGAGAAACCTATGTCGGCGTACCGGCGCGCCGCCTCACCATATCGTCATAGGACGAACATCTTGCTCAACACCCCCTTTTCACCCTGGCCGTCCTTTTCGGAGGACGAGGTCGAGGCCGTTTCGCGAGTGCTGCGCTCCAACCGGGTCAACTCCTGGACCGGCGAGGAGTGCAAGCTGTTCGAGCGCGAGTTCGCCGACTGGGCCGGATCGACATACGCGATCGCGGTCGGCAACGGCACGCTGGCGCTCGATCTCGCTCTCCGCGGCCTCGATATCGGACCCGGCGACGAGGTGGTGGTGACGCCACGCACGTTCCTTGCCTCCGTGTCCTGCGTGGTCAATGCCGGGGCAGTACCGGTGTTCGCCGACATCGATCCGGATAGCGGCAACATCACCGCCGACACCATCGCCGCGGTGCTGAGCGAACGCACCAGGGCCGTCATCCCCGTGCATCTCGCCGGCTGGCCCTGCGACATGGACCCGATCATGGCGCTGGCCGAACGGCATGGACTCAAGGTGATCGAGGACTGCGCGCAGGCGCACGGCGCGCGCTACAACCACCGCCCGGTCGGCTCGATCGGTCATGTCGGCGCATGGTCGTTCTGCCAGGACAAGATCATCTCCACCGGCGGCGAAGGCGGCATGGTCACCACCGACGACGAGGCCGTCTGGTCGCGGATGTGGTCGTTCAAGGACCATGGCAAGAGCTGGCAAGCCGTCTTTGAGCGCGAGCATCCGCCGGGCTTCCGCTGGCTTCACGAAAGTTTTGGCACCAACTGGCGGCTGACCGAGATGCAGGCCGCCATTGGACGCGTCCAGCTCAGGAAGGTGACGGACTGGTCGGCGGCACGTGAGCGCAACGCGGTCGCGATCCACAGCGCGCTTGCGGCGTTCGCCGACGCACGCGGTCCGCTGCGCGCACCGGCGCTTTCCGACGATGCCCGCGGAAGCAACGGTTCGCGGCACGCCTACTATCGGCTCTACGCTTATGTTCGCCCCAAGAACCTGGCGCCGGGCTGGACGCGCGACCGCATCGTCAATGAGATCGTGGCGCGGGGGGTCCCCTGCTATCAGGGATCATGCTCGGAGGTCTATCTGGAAAAGGCGTTCGAGGATACGCCGTGGCGGCCTCGGGAGCGTTTACCGGTGGCCCGCGAACTGGGCGACACCAGCCTCATGTTTCTTGTCCACCCGACGCTGACCGAGGCCGAGATCGCAAAAACGGCTGATACCATCCGGGCCGTCGTGCAGCAGGCGTCGACCACCTGATCCGGCGGACGGCTGGCGGAGAGCCGTCACGGACGCTGCCATCACCTTGCGAACCTCACCGGTACGGTCAAGGAGATCGAGCTGCCACCGACATTCGGCGGCGGGGCGGGAACGGGGCTGGCGCGGCGAACCAGGGCGACCGCCTCGGTGTCGAGCGCGCTGTCGCCCGAGGAGCGCACCAGCCGCGCCGAGATGACGCTGCCGGAACGGTTGATCGCGAACGCCACCGTCGCGGTGCCCTGGCTGCCGCCCGGCGGGAAGCGCTTGTGGCGGTTGAGATGCGCCATCAAGGCGCCGCGCCACGAGGCCGGCGACATCGACGACGACAGCCCCTCGGCCGGGGCGGCCGCGCGGTCGGCGCGCTGCGCCTGCGAACTCGGCGGCGCGGTGGTGCGCGGCGCCGCCTTCTGCTTTTTCTTCTTCGG
>JBDHSY010000255.1:0-5001 GCA_039808405.1 Xanthobacteraceae bacterium | reverse complement strand
TTCCTGATTGCGGCTTTTTCTCGCGTTAGTTTTATTTTCCGTTAGAATTGACCCGAAACCCCTGAAAATGCATAGTGCGCCGCGATGGTGGATGTCTCGTGTTGCGCGAAGGTGGGGGCGTAACCATTGGGCGAAGTCTTGCCTCAAAGTTATGGAAATATGCAGCTGGGTCATTTCTCAGCTTAGTCAAGTCAGGGCACTTAGATGGTCGTTAACAAGAAAAAACCGAACCCGATTGACATTCACGTCGGTAGCCGAATCCGCCTGCGCAGAACGATGCTGGGCATGAGCCAGGAAAAGCTGGGCGAAAGCCTCGGGATCACCTTCCAGCAGATCCAGAAGTACGAAAAGGGCACCAACCGCATCGGCGCGAGCCGTCTGCAGCAGATCGCCGACGTGTTGCAGGTGCCGGTCCAGTTCATGTTCGAGGGCGCGCCGATCTCGGCGGGCAGCGCCAACGGTTTCAGCGAGGCGCCCTCGCCCGCTTATGTCTCCGACTTTCTCTCGACCTCGGAAGGATTGGCGCTGACCCGGGCCTTCACCCGGATTCACGATGCCAAGCTGCGCCGCAGCATCGTCGATCTGGTCGAGCAGGTCGCCGCGCGCGAGGTCGAACACGAGTAGAGCTTTTTCGTCTCTCGATGCTTGCAACGTCTCCCCCGAGGGTCGCAGGTGAGGCGACACTTGCACTGCGCGCCGTTGTGGGCCAAGGAGCCGCGGCACGGCCGCGCGAGCGCGGCGCAAACCCTTGAAGACACCATCCCATGCCGGAGACGTTTCCGGAACGCGACGATCCCGCCGCCCCCCGTGGCCGTGAGCCGGGCGCGTTCTTCGGCCGCCGCAAGGGCCACAAGCTGCGCGCGCACCAGTCCGAACTGGTGGCGAGCCTGCTGCCGCGCCTTGCGCTCGACCTCGCTCGGCCGGCCCCGCCCGATCTCGCCACGCTGTTCGGAGGCGCGGCCTCGGCGGCACGGCTCGAAATCGGCTTCGGCGGCGGCGAGCATCTCGTCGCGGAGGCCGAGGCCCACCCCGACACCGGCTTCATCGGCTGCGAGCCCTACGTCAACGGCATGGCCAAGATCCTGGCGAAGATCGAGGCGGCCGGGCTCGCCAACATCCGGCTGTTCGCCGGCGATGCCGCCGCCCTGCTGGCGTGGCTGCCGCCGGCCTCGCTTTCGCGCATCGACCTGATCCATCCCGATCCGTGGCCGAAACGGCGGCACTGGAAGCGCCGGTTCGTGCAGGATGCGACGGTCGCGGCGATGGCGCGCGTGCTGCGGCCGGGCGGCGAGTTCCGCTTCGTCAGCGACATCGATGGCTACGTCGCCTGGACGCTGGCCCACCTCCTGCGCGCGCCGGATTTCGACTGGAGCGCCGAGCGCGCCGACGACTGGCGCAAGCCGTGGCCGGGCTACACCATGACCCGCTACGGCGAGAAGGCCGCGCGCGAGGGCCGCCGCGCCGCATACCTGATCTTCCGTCGCCGCTGATTTTCGCGGGCCGCCCTTGCTGGCGGCCGCCAAAGGCGCTATATGGGCGGTAATACAGGAAGTTCTCATACGATCGAATTTCGATCGCGTCGTGAGAGTGGGCCCCGCGGGACCCGCTCTTTTTTATTACTTGAACGATCGCCAGGTCTGAGCCGAATGCTTGAGCCGACCGCGCCGACACCGGACGCTTTGGATCTGCAGGAGCCGCGTTTGATCGTGGAGCCCGGCCTTGCCGCGCGCGTCGCCGCGGTCGCCGAGCCGGTGCTGCTCGGCATGGGCTTTCGTCTGGTGCGCATCAAGATTTCCGCGGAGGCCGGCTGCACCGTGCAGATCATGGCGGAGCGGCCCGACGGCAGCCTGACCATCGACGATTGCGAGGCGATTTCAAAAGCGCTGTCGCCGGTGATGGACATCGCCGATCCGATCGACCGCGCCTACCGGCTGGAGATTTCCTCGCCCGGCATCGACCGGCCGCTGGTGCGCCGCTCGGATTTCGTGCGCGCGAGCGGCCATCTGGCGAAGATCGAGCTGCGCATCGCCCATCTCGGCCGCAAGCGTTTCCGCGGCACCATCGCCAGCGTCGAGGGCGACGCCGTGCGTCTGCGCCGCGACGATACGCCGGCGGAGGACACTGCCGAGGTGCTGCTGGCGATGGACGACATCGGCGAGGCGCGGCTGGTCCTGACCGACGCGTTGATCGCCGAAGCACTGCGCAAGGGCAAGGAAGCCGAGCGGGCGGCCCGCCAAGGCAATGACGACCAAGGTCACGACGACCAAGGCAATGACGACGAGGCCGGCGGCACGCCGGCGGCGCCGCGCAAGCGTGCCGCGCCGAAGACAACCAAACAGCACCGACTCCAGGGAGACTGACCCATGGCTGTGAGCGCCAACAGGCTCGAACTTCTGCAGATCGCCGACGCCGTGGCGCGCGAGAAGTCGATCGACCGCGGCATCGTGATCGCGGCGATGGAGGACGCCATCGCCAAGGCGGCGCGCGCCCGCTACGGCGCGGAGACCGACGTGCATGCCGAGATCAACCCGAAGACCGGCCAGCTCGCGCTGTCGCGCCACATGCTGGTGGTCGAGGAGGTGGAAAACCCCTCCAACCAGATTTCGCTCAACGACGCGCGGCGCGCCAACCCCGGCGCGCAGATCGGCGACACCATCGCCGACACCCTGCCGCCGCTCGAATACGGCCGCATCGCCGCGCAGTCGGCCAAGCAGGTGATCGTGCAGAAGGTGCGCGACGCCGAGCGCGACCGCCAGTATCAGGAGTTCAAGGACCGCATCGGCGATATCGTCAACGGCGTGGTCAAGCGCGTCGAGTATGGCAGCGTGATCGTCGATCTCGGCCGTGGCGAAGCCATCGTGCGGCGCGACGAGATGCTGCCGCGCGAGGTGTTCCGCAACGGCGACCGCCTGCGCGCCTACGTGTTCGACGTGCGCCGCGAGACGCGCGGGCCGCAGATCTTCCTGTCGCGCACCCATCCGCAGTTCATGGCGAAACTGTTCGCGCAGGAAGTGCCGGAAATCTACGACGGCATCGTCGAGATCAAGGCGGTGGCCCGCGATCCCGGTTCGCGCGCCAAGATCGGCGTGGTGTCGCGCGATTCCTCGGTCGATCCGGTCGGCGCCTGCGTCGGCATGCGCGGCTCGCGCGTGCAGGCGGTGGTCAACGAGTTGCAGGGCGAGAAGATCGACATCATTCCGTGGTCGCCGGACATCGCCACCTTCGTGGTCAACGCGCTGGCGCCGGCCGAAGTGGCCAAGGTGGTGATCGACGAGGACCGCGAGCGTATTGAAGTCGTGGTGCCGGATACCCAACTGTCGCTTGCGATCGGCCGTCGCGGCCAGAACGTGCGGCTCGCCTCGCAACTGACCGGCTGGGACATCGACATCCTCACCGAGCAGGAGGAATCGGAGCGGCGCCAGGCCGACTTCGAAGCCTCCACCAAGCTGTTCATGGATGCGCTCAACGTCGACGAGGTGGTCGGGCAACTGCTCGCCTCGGAAGGCTTCGCCTCGGTCGAGGAACTGGCGCTGGTCGATGCCCGCGAACTGGCCGACATCGAAGGGTTCGACGAGGAGACCGCCGAGGAACTGCAAAGCCGCGCCCGCGAGTATCTCGACCGCGTCGAGGCCGAGCTCGACGCGCGGCGCACCGAACTGGGCGTCGAGGACGCGCTCAAGACCGTGCCCGGCGTCACCTCGAAGATGCTGGTGGCGTTCGGCGAGAACGATATCAAGACGGTCGAGGACCTGGCCGGCTGCGCCACCGACGACCTCGCCGGCTGGACCGAGCGGGCCAAGGACGGCGGCGAGCCGGTGCGCTACCCCGGCGCGCTCGACGGCTTCGACCTGTCGCGCGAGGAGATGGAGAGCCTGATCATGCAGGCGCGCGTCGTCGCCGGCTGGATAGCCGAGGCCGATCTCGTCAGGCCCGACGAGGAGGCGGCCGGCGAGGACGCCGCCGCCGACGCCGACGAAACCCACCCGGCCTGACGGAGATGCCTCCCGATGCCGGCAATCGCCCCCGCGGCCGATCTTGACGATGGCCCCCGGACCGCCCGGTCCGGGACGATGCGGATGTGCGCGCTGACGCGGGAGGTCGAGCCGGTCGAGGCGTTGATCCGCTTCGTGGTCGGGCCGGATGCCGAGGTGGTGCCGGACCTCAAGCGGCGGCTGCCGGGCCGCGGGCTGTGGCTGACGGCCTCGCGGGCGAGCGTCGATCGGGCGCTGCGCAAGGGCGTGTTCGCGCGCGGGTTCCGGCGCAAGGTGGCGGCGGCGCCGACGCTGGCCGCCGACGTCGAGACGCTGATGGTGGCCGGCGTGCAGGATGCGCTGGCGATGGCCGCCAAGGCCGGCCAGATGGTGGCCGGCTTCGCCAAGGTCGAGCGCGCCATTGCCGAGCGCCGCGCGGTCGCGCTGATCCACGCCTGCGACGGCGCCCCGGACGGCCGCCGCAAGCTGGAGGCGGCGGTGCGGCAGGCTTTTGGCGGAACGGACGGCGGCCTGCCGGTGATCGAGGCCTTAACCTCGGCTGAATTGGATTTGGCACTGGGCCGGTCAAATGTGATACATGCAGCGCTGACCGCGGGGCCGGCCAACGGCTCGGTCCTGTCGCGCTGCCAGGCTCTGGTCCGATACCGGACCGACGCGGGCGAAAAGTCCCGCGCCGGAGCGACGATCAAAGGCGACGAAACCGACGGCAGCATGGTGCGTCCGCGCACCGTGGAACATGATTAGGATAGTGAATGGTTGACACCAAGACCCCTGGCGACAAGACGCTCAGCGTCAGCCCGACCAAGACCCTGACGCTGAAACCGCGCGTCGAGGGCACGGTGCGCCAGAGCTTCAGCCATGGCCGCACCAAGCAGGTGGTGGTCGAGAAGCGCACCAAGCGGCGCCTCGCAACCGATGCGAGACCGCAGGCCGAGCCGGCCAAGGCCGCGCCCGCCAAGCCCGCGGCCAAGTCTGCGGCCAAGGCGCCGCCGGCCGCTGCGCCGCGCCC
>JBDHSY010000254.1:0-5018 GCA_039808405.1 Xanthobacteraceae bacterium | reverse complement strand
CGGAGCAGGCTTGCCTCCGGCATGGCGCTCATCGCGATTGCGGCTTCATTTGCGGTGGCGACGACAGTGTTCAATTCAACCTATCGCACGCAGCAGCTTGTCGACGCCCGGTTGACGACAGGCGCCGACGTGGCGGTGACCGGGACTACGGGGATGCCCGCCGGGGCGGCGTTGAGCCGTATATCGGCCGTTGCCGGCGTCCTCGCGGCGGAGCCGATGCAGCATCGCTTCGCGTATGTCGGCAAGGATCTTCAGGATCTGTTCGGTATCGACCCTGCCAGGATTACGAACGCAACCGATATCGTCGATGGATACTTCTCCAAGATTGGCGCTCGCGAGGCGTTGACGCGACTTTCGCGCCAACCCGACGGTATCCTCGTGTCGCAAGAAACGGTGAACGACTTTCAACTCGCAATCGGCGATCTGCTCAATCTGCGCCTGCGCGCCGCGGACGGGTCGGAAAAAACCGTCGCATTCCATCTCGTGGGCGTCGTCAAGGAATTTCCAACCGCGCCACACGACAGCTTTCTGGTCGCCAACGCTCGCTACGTCGCGGACCAAACCGGTACAAGCCAGGAGGAAACAGTCCTGATTAGAGCCGACGGTTCCACAGCGGCGTTGGCTCAACGTATCCGGGAATCGTTGGGGACGTCCTCGCCACTGAGAGTCACAGATATCTCTCAGGCCGCGCATCTCATCGGTTCAAGCCTAACGGCTGTCGACATGGCCGCGCTTGGATCGGTGGAACTAGGGTTCGCAGCGCTATTCGTGGCGATGGCCACCGGGCTGATTCTCTGGCTTGGTCAATCCGAACGAACGAAATCTAACGCCATTCTGCTCTCGCTCGGCGCTTCGCGCCGCGAGGTTCGCTCCTTCATATGGGGCGAAACGCTGATTATCGCCGGCATTGGCCTTCCGGTGGGCGCGCTTATCGGCGTTATCGATGCCTGGATGCTCGTGCGGTTGCTGAGCGGGGTATTCGACCCTCCGCCCGATTATCTGAACTTTCCATTGGTTTCCTTGAGTTGCATGTTCGCTGGCGCGATTGCGGCGATCGTACTGTCCGTCCTCGCGCAAAGTGCCTGGACAAAGGATGGGGCGGCTCGGGAGTTACGGGGCTGAACAGGATCGGAAATCGCAATTGTAAACGACAAGGCGTGAGCGGGTAGCACAATGAACTCTGCTCGGGAAATCGAAATTCGTCATCTGCGCTATTTCATAGCGGCAGCAGAGCATGGCAGCTTTCGCAAAGCGGGCGGCGCGCTTTCGATTCAAGAATCCGCGATTAGCCGTCGCATCCGCGACATGGAAGATCTACTTGGCGCGTCATTGTTTCAACGGCACAGTGGCGGTGTAGTTTTGACGCTTGCTGGCCAGCGTTTTTTTCGCCGAGCGCGCACGGTTCTTCAGCAGGTCAACGACGGCGCCAAGGAGGTTGCCGCAGTCGGGCGTTCTGACGAAGGGCGAATCACGATCGGTATTTTCTCCTCGCTCGCTTCCGGCTTCCTCGCCGACCTGCTGCGCATATATGACAGAGATCACGCAGGTGTTCTGATCGATTTGATCGACGGCAACCCGCCTGAACATGTAGCTGCCATCCGACAGCTTCGGCTCGACGTCGCGTTTATCACTGGGACATCTGAGTGGTCGGGGTGCCAGACGGAAAATCTTTGGTCTGAGCGGGTCTTTGTAGTTTTACCGGTCGACCATCCGCTAACAGCCAAAAGTCGGCTCGATTGGTCCGATCTCGCCCACGAATCCTTTATCGTCAGTGACGGTGCACCCGGGCAGGAGATACGCGACTACCTGGTGCAACGGCTGGCCGGTTTCGGCCATCATCCCGATATTCATCTGCAGTTTGTTGGACGTGACAATATGCTGGCGCTCGTAGCGATTGGGCGTGGATTGACGCTGACCAGCGAAGCCACCACGGTCGCGCGATTCCCAGGCATCGTCTATCGACCGGTTGCAAACGAAATCCTTCCATTTTCTGCCGTGTGGTCGCCGGGAAATGACAATCCCGCCTGTCGACGATTGTTAAGCCTTGCACGATCGATCGCTCAATCGAGTAGTCGAGCCGAAATCGGGCGTCCTACTTCGAAACTGCCGCAGAGCGCTTCGCCTTCGTAAAGCCGATCTATCGCAATGCATCTCTCCAGCATCGGCCCGATCAGGCGAACAGGCTGCGGGTGGCAGATTAGCGACCTGAACGCTCAACCGAATGCAAGAAATCTAGATGGATGCGTTCGGAGACCCACTGTTGGATGGACGCATTTCAATGGTGTCGCTCATTCAGACGCTTGCCGGCGCGGAGTATCTGAACTTCCGTCATGCGGCGAACGCGCGCGGCGTTAGTCTGTCGAGCGTCAGCGCCCGCGTGAATCCTCGACACGTTGCGAAGGAGTTCGGCGCTTTGCTTTCGCAAATCCGCGATCCGTGGCGATGAAGCGCTCCAGCATCGGCACGATCAGTTTTGCGGGTTCGATCGGCGTCCCGCCTTCGGCTAGCAGGCGACCGTAGTAAGTGAGATCGCGATGGAGCGCCGCCGGCAGCTCCAGCGTAATCCTCACGGGTTTGTCGTCGGCGATGGGACCGAGTTTCAGCTTGGTCATGGTCAGCCCCTGTATGCCTCGATGATCAAATCTCTCGTCACGACGATTCTGACCGGGAAGCCCGGACGGATGGTCAGCGTCGGCGCGACATTAAGCTGACGGCGGACGATCTGCTGGCCAGCATCATTGATGGTGTCCTGCCCGCCGCTACGGATGGCGCGCAGCAATCGGTTCTCGTCGCTGATGGCGAGTTCGGAGCCGACCGCGAGCAAGGTGGAGAGGCCGGCGGCCTTGGCGAGATCCCACCAGTGGTAATCGACACCATCTTCAAGCCCGGCATAGCCTTGCGTGTCGGCACCGGGCTGGCGTTCCAGCACGATCGAGCGGCCATTCGGCATGATGATGCGATTCCAGACGAGCAGCACACGGCGCTGCCCGAACTGCACGTTGTTGTCATACTGGCCGATGATCCGTGTCCCCTGCGGCACGAGCAGGATGCGCCCCGTGGGGCTGTCGTAGATGTTCTCTGTGACCTGCGCGGTGATCTGGCCGGGAAGATCGGAACGGATGCCAGTGATGAGCGCGGCCGGAATGACGGCTCCGGCCTGGAGCACGAAGGGCGAGGCTGGCGCCATGACGCGATCCGATGAGGTTGTGCGGCGATCGACGGGTGCATTCAGGAATGCGAGCTGCTTGTCCTGCGCCGTCTGCTGACCGGGCAGCCCTGACAGGCCCGCCATGTCGAAGCCGGCAAGGCCCGGTGTCGGTGTTCCGGCCGCGGCCGGGGAACCTGCCCGCGACTGGAAGAACACGGTGCTGGTGCGGGCGGCTTCCTCCTCGGCGCGGCGGCGCTGCTCGGCCTCGTCGACGGCGGGCGCTGGAACGACAGGCGGCACGACGGGTTGGCCTGCATTCTGTGCGGACAGGATCGGCCGTCCGAGATCGCCCGGCAGCGGCGGCCCGAGAATGGGGCCGGTATAGTCGCGCGGCAGGCCAGCGAGACCGTCGGCGGGCTGCCGGTTGCCGGTCGAATACAGCTCCTCGCCCTCCTTGCCGGCATTGCGGGTCTGGAGGGCGTAGATCAGCGATCCGCCGATGCCGACCAGCGCGACCGCTGCGACGCTGGCGAGCACCTTGCGCGACAGGCGGGTAACGCGCGGCGGCTCGGCACGAAGACGCATTGGGGCAGCGGTATTGGTTGAGTTGTCGCTCATTATGACGGCCTCCAATCGGTCCGGCCGATGCGGACGGTCTGCTGGCGGTCGCCGCTGCCGAGGCGCAACTCGGCCGCGCCGAACAGGCGGTCGACGATCAGGATGTGTTGATAGATGCGTGTATTGGCGATCTGCGCCTCGCCCTCCGGGCCGATGACGAAGATCGGCGGCATCTCGCCCTGGACGATCCCTCGCGGGAACTCGACATAGACGCGGCGGCCGTCGTCATAGACCGCGACCGGCTTCCAGGGTGGATTGTCGCCGGTGAGGCCATAGCGATAGTTGCGCGCAGCGGCGGCCGGAATGACCGGCGTCGCCGGCATGGCCTGCCGCTGGCTGGGGGATTGCGGATAAGCCCAGGCGACGGCGGGCATATAGGGCTTCTGGCCGGAGCGCAGTTCGAGCATATAGGTGCGTCGGTCGGTGGTGACGACGAGATTGGTCGTGATGTCGGCGCGCGAGGGTTTCACCAGCACATGGACGCGCCGCGTGACGCCGCTGCCGCTCTCGGTATCGCCGATGATCCAGCGCGCGGTGTCGCCCGCCGCGATCGGGCCTGCGCCGGTCAGGCTCTCGCCGGGCTCGAGCGCGATGTCGGTGATCTGCCCCGGCGCGGCATAGACCTGGTAGAGCGCGCCATCCGACCACGGATAAATCTGGATCGCATTGTAGTAGCCCTCGCGGCGCGGCTGAACGCGCGCTGCCGCGTTGGCGTTCTCGACGCGGCCGATCGGCGTGCCGGTCGCCGTGCCGCCTTTCGCGGGCGACCAGGCCGGCGGGATATGCAACGGCTTCGAGCGATCGTCGGTGACGGATGCGGGCACGGCCGGCAGCGGCGGCACATCGGCATCATAGCTGATCTGAGGCGGCTTATAGGTGGCGCAGCCTGCCAGCATCGTTGCCGAGAGCAGGACAGCCGCGATTGCGGATTTGCGGAAAGCCGTGCTCATTGGCTCATCTCCCGTGACCAGTTGATGGCGTTGACATAGATGCCGAGCGGATTGGCCTTCAGCCGTTCGGCGTCGCGCGGCGGCTGGATCGTAATCGTGAGGATTGCGGTCCATCGTTCGGTGGTGGAGAGCTGGCCGTTCTCGTAGTGACGTTCGGTCCAGGCGACGCGGAAGGAATCCGCCGACGCGCGGATGACGCTGGAGACCTCGACGGCGATCTGCTGCTTGCCGACCTTGGTGAAGGGATCATTGGCGCGGGCGTAATCGTTGAGCGCCGCCGCGCCGCGATCGGTGGTCCAGTC
>JBDHSY010000253.1:0-5036 GCA_039808405.1 Xanthobacteraceae bacterium | reverse complement strand
CATCAGCTATCCTTCTGCTTCGCGGCTTTATATTCTCGTGTGTCGCCCCCATGGAGCCGGTGATCCGCCGCTGCCGGTCCCCGACCGGCCGCGCGACCCCGGCTGTCCCAAGGCTAGCGCGGTTCAGGCGGTTAAATAGGCGGCCAATTTTATGGTGGTCCTTGGCACGGGCCCGAAGGGACCGCCGGCACGGGACGATCGGTGCGGGTTGTACGCCGCTGCGAGAAATGTCGGTGGCACAACTGCTCTGGCCTGTTTCCGCGTGGAATGGCCGGTATCAGCGATAGACGAGATTGATCGCCGTCAGCGTCATCACGGTGTCGCCATCCTGATTGCTCATGACATAGCCCATCGTCACGAGGCCTCGCTCCGCTTGCGTGCTTGATGGTCGCAGGGCGACGATTTCGGATCGGAGACGGACCCGCTCACCCGCGCTGACGGCGTGTACGAACTTCACATTCTCCATTCCGACGCCGCATTGATAGGCGATGTCGCCATTGATGGCGTGATCGATCCGTCGCCACAGTGCGATGAGATGGGCGCCGCTGGCAATGAGGCGCCCGAAGGGCGAGGCCTTTGCGGCGTCGGGATCAAGATGAAACCATTGCGGATCGAACTGCTCGGCGAATGCGCGGATCGCGGGTTCGGTGAGTTCGACGAATTCGGACTGGCGTGTTTCGCCGACGCTCAGTTCATCGAATTTGCGCACGGTTATGCTCGCTTATGCTGGGACGCGGGCGAAGGCATCCTTGGCTCGTCGTCGGTTTCGATCCCGCGCCAGCGCGACAAACCCCCGCGCAGCCGCACGGTGAAGAACGAAGCAGGGACCGTCTTCACATGGCGAAGACGGTCCCGGCTCATGCCGCGAAAGGAGAATGCGGCAATCCCGTTTCAGTAGGCGCCCGGGGGCGTGATGTTGTCGACGCCAAGCCGGGTGCGGCCGAAGATCTCGTAGCCCAGCATGGGAATGTTCTGGACGTGGCGAAGGCCGACATGGATGTCGCGCCAGAAGCGGCTGATCGGCTTGTCGAGCGCGAAGGCCGACGAACCGGAAATGAACATCAGCGCTTCGATCGAACTGTGCACCAGCTCGACGATCTGGCTGCACTGGGCCTTGTGCTTGGCGCGCTCCGCGAAGCTGAAATCGCGTCCGGTCAGGCCGACATCATCCAGCGTGGCGGTAGCGTCGAGCAGCAGCAGGCGAGCGGTGCCGAGCTGGGCCGCGACGCGTCCGAGGTCGTGGAGCACCACGCCCGAGTCGGTGCGCTTCTGATAGGTGGTCGTGACGATCGGCTTCTTGGCGGACTCCGCCTCGACGATCTCGAGCATGGCCTCGGCGCCGCCAACCAGCTGCGCGAGCCCGGTCGCCCGAACGACCGGGACCACCGGAACGCGATCCGAAGGGGCACCATAATGCTGCTTGTTCGGTTCGACATGGCCGAACGGCTTGTCCATCATGACCATCAGGTGGTCAGGGACGAACACGTCCTTGGCGACACTGGTGTCGGAGCCAGTTCCCTGCATGCCGGTCACATACCAACTGTCCTGGATCTCGAGCTGGCTGAAGGGAATGTAGACCATGTTGATGCCGGGGACGACAGGTCCCTCATAGCCTTCCAGAACAACGCCCGACTGGGCCCAGTCGGACTGGCGCGATCCCGAGGTGTAGGGCCAGGCGCCATTGACGATCCAGCCGCCGTCGACGCGCTTGGCCTTGCCTGGCGGGTTGTAGGCGCCGCAAACATATTTCGGGCCGTCGCCGAACAAGGTTGCCTGCGTCGCATCCGAAGTAAGGCTGGCGACCCACGTCGTGCCATTGACGATCTGCGCCACCCACGACACCGAAGTGTCGCCCTTGGCAAGTTCCATCTGAAAGCGCGAATAGTCGCTGAAGGAAAGACCGGCACCGCCCCAGCGCTGGGGCAGGAGCAGGGTCAGCAGGCCGTTCTCCTTGAGCGCCTTGTCGACGGCTGGCGTCGGAGAACGGCGACGCTCCCCTTCGGCTGCTTCGGCGCGCAGAAGGTCACGAAGCTCGCGGGCCTTCGCGAAATAGGTTTCGGCGACTTCCGCCGGCGCGAACTTCGTGAAGTTGCGCGTTTCAAGCTTCGCTGCGGTGGCCATCAGTTCTTCCTTTCCTTCCGGGCCGCCTCTCGGTCGGCGATCTTGAGCGCCCATTCTTCAAGGCGGTCAGGCGTGGCATCCCAGAAATCCATCCATTGCTGGCTGGCCGGGACGATCATGGTGCTGAGTTGCGCTCGAACCAGGGCTTCGACGAAACCATCCCGATCGATGGGCGCGTGCGTTAGGGAATCGAGATAATCGAGCACCGGATCGAGCGCGTCGCGAACCGCGGCCTTGTGGCGCGCGAAATGGCTGCGAAAAAATTCGAGGTGAAAGGCCGGCTCGATCTCGAAAATCCGTTCGGGCGAACGCTCGGTCGTGAACCGGGCAAAGAAGCGCATCACCGTGCGGAAGCGCTCCATGGGATCATCGAGCCCTTGGGCCACGGCGCGAATGCCGTCCTCGAAGGAGACGCAGACGAATTCGCTGACCGCTGCCAGCACCTCTTCCTTCGAGGAGAAATAGCGGTAGAGCGTGCCGCGCGAGACGCCGCTGGCATCGCTGATGTCGCTCATTGACAGCCGTCGTGCGCCGCGGTCACCAATCGCCCGCAGCGCCCCGTCGAGGATCTTGACGACACTGACGGGAAGCTCCCCGGAGGTGCCGTCCTTGTTGAGTTCGGACGAAGACAGGAGCTTCATGGTTGAGCCTCCAGTTCAGCCAAATTGTGGGGCACGCTGACATAGCCGGGGAGATGTTGTCCCCCATCGACATTGATGAGTTCGCCGTTCACGAAACGCGACATCTCGGACGCGAGGAAGACGACGACGGGACCGATATCGTTTTCCGGGTCACCGGCACGCTTGAGCGGATTGCTGGCGGTTGCCGTGTCGAGGAATCCGGGAACGTCCTGGGCGAGCTGGGCGAAGACCTGGCCCATGCCAGTCGGGGCAATGGCATTGGTGCGAATGTTGAAGCGGCCCCATTCGACAGCGGCACTTCGCGTCAGCCCCAGGATCGCACCCTTGTTCATATTGTAGTCGGCATGGAGCCACGCGCCTGTCTGGGCATCGATCGAATAGAAATTGATGATCGAGCCGCCGCCGCGCGCCTTCATGTGCGGCATCGCCGCCTGCATCGCCCACCACGTTCCCCAGGTGCCGATTTCAAGGGTTCGACGCAGCATCTCGTCGGTCTTCTTCTCGAGCAGGATGTTCGGCGACAGCAAGGATGCGTTCGTGACGAGCGTATCGAGTCCGCCAAATTCATCGACGGCGCGGTTGACCATGGCGAGGACGTCTTCCTTGACGCCCATGTCGGCGGCCATGCCGATCGCGCGCGTACCGAACTCAGCGCGGATTTCGTCGGCGACGGACTGGGCGGCGGCGCCGTCCCGGCCGGTGATCAGAAGCGACGCCCCCTCGCGCGCCATCCGACGGGAGATGCCGTAACCCAAGCCCTTGGCCCCGCCGGTAACGATGCCGATCTTGCCTTCCAGGAGCCCCGTCATGCCGCTTCCCCGCTTGTCGACAACTCGCTGAGCGAGCGGTCCAGTTCCGTCCGTTCCTGGCACTTGTCGCATGTCAGGACGTAGCCGCGAATGGCTCCCGCACGATCCCGGAACAGATATTTGAGACCGGCTTCATCCGCCTCGCTTTCCTCCCACTCACCCTCAACACCAAAGGGGGCCGGAAGCAGGACGACGGGACATGCCGTGGTCTTCACCTGAACCGACAAAGGCGGAAAGCGGATTTCGGTTGGCGTCCCGAGGACACTCGGCGCGATCGCGCGCGCAGCCGCCATGATCGGCGTTACATAAGCGGCAAGTCCGCGCTGATACTGGGCACAGTCGCCGATGGCATAGATATGCGGGTCGCTGGTGCGGCCGTTGGCATCAACCTTGATGCCGCGATCGACAACCAGGCCGGCCTCCTTGGCCAGCCTGGTATGTGGTCGAAGGCCCACGGCCGAAAGCACGGCTTCGGCCTCGATGACCGTTCCGTCGTCGAGCTCGGCCCGAACGCCTGCGTCCTGCCGATGGATCGCGGCGACCCGGCGGCCCAGATGCCAGATGACGCCTTGTTCCTCAAGGGCTGCACGGACCACCGCGCCGACGCCTGCCGGCACCAGTTGGGCGAGGGGGTGCCCGAGCATGTCGACGACGATGGGCCGGTAGCCGGTGGCCGAAAGGTCGTTGGCGAATTCGGTGCCGACGAGTCCTCCACCCATGACAAGCACACGAGCACCATCGGGCAAAGCTGCCCGGAATTCGCGATACTGGTCGAGATTGTTGACCGAAAAGGCGCGATGCGCCGCGTCGCCGTCGATTGGCGGGCGCACGGGGTCCGCGCCCAGTGCCAGCACCAGCGCGTCATAGGCAATGGGGCCCCCGGTCGTCAGCAACACTCGGCCGGCTGCGTCGATAGCCTCGGCCTCGCGACCGGCGCGCAGATCGAGTTTCAGCTGCGCGGCCATTTTGGCGGCGGGCGTCGTGACCAGCGTGTCGGCGACCTTGCCCTTGGCAAGCGCGGTCGAGAGGGCCGGTTTCGAATAGAAATGCCCGTCATCGAGCGTGACGAGGGTCAGTTGGGCTTCGGGTGAGAGCCGGCGCAGTTCGCGCAGGATGCCGTAACCGGCAAGGCCACTGCCGACGACTATGATATGTGGAGGAGCCTTGCCGGTCATGACGTCTAGAAGAAAATGGCGAAGTTAGACATCGACAGGGTCGACTGGTCGCAGATGATCTCGCGCTTAGACAACTTGTAGCCACCCTCGACCGAGCGCCAGATATCGCGACGTTCCGCTGTCACCGTCTCATTGTGCCAATTGTCGCCGCGGCTGCGCTCGACATAGAGATAGCTGACCACTTCATACTGATCCGGGGCTTCGCACTCTGCGACCCGCACATTGGTAATGAAGCGGCGGCAACGCGAAGGCGGATCCTCCGCCCAGGCGCTCTTTGCCAGTCGGCCGGT
>JBDHSY010000252.1:0-5063 GCA_039808405.1 Xanthobacteraceae bacterium | reverse complement strand
GCCGCCGCGCCGCACATAGCGCGCCATGTTGTCGAAATAGGCGACCGGCAGCACGCCCTGCCGCGAGTAGCGGTCGAGGATGATGAGCTGAAACTCGTTGATCTTCTGCTGGAACAGTTCGCGCGTCGGAAACGCGATCAGCGACAGCTCGTTGATCGGCGTGCCGTCCTGTTTCTCCGGCGGGCGCAGGATGGTGAAGTGGACGAGATCGACGCTCGG
The DNA here is from genome assembly GCA_039808405.1 of Xanthobacteraceae bacterium. GTDB lineage: Bacteria > Pseudomonadota > Alphaproteobacteria > Rhizobiales > Xanthobacteraceae > PRO6. The sequence goes on along the minus strand of JBDHSY010000252.1, from coordinate 4,844 downwards.
GTCGGACTTCAGCAGGTTGCGCCAGGTCCGTTCGCCGGCATGCGGCTCGCCGGACACCAACAGCACGCGCAGCTTGTCGCGCACGCCGTCGATCGACACCACGGCGCGGTTGTTGACGCGGGTCAGTTCGCCCTCGAGCGGCGATGCCTCGATCTCGACGATGTTCGGTCCGGCGTGCGGGATATCGACCGTGATCTCGACCCGCTCGCCGCTCGCCACCGTGCGCTTGCTCAGTTCCTCGCCGTCGCGCCGCACCGTGACCTCGGCGCGCTCGCCGCTGACGCCCTGATCGTCGAGGCGGTAGCTGATGGCTTGCTGCTGACCGACGATGCCGAAGCGCGGCGCGGCGACGATGGCGACGCGGCGGTCGCGCTCGCGGCTCTGGCCGGTGATCAGCGCGTGCAGGGGCGCGGTGAAGCCGAGCGCTTCGGCGTTGGCGGGGATGTCGTGAACGCGGCCGTCGGTGATGAGGAAGGCGCCGGCGACCCGGTCGGCGGGCACGTCGGACAGCGTGGTGGCGAGCGCGCTGAACAGCTTTGTGCCATCGGTCTCGCCGTCGGCGTGACCGGCCTCGACGGTGCGCACCTCGAGGCCCTTGATGGCTCTCAGCCGCTCGACCAGCGCCTCGCTCGCAGCATCGGTCTCGCGCGTACGCTCGCCGAAATTCTGGCTCGGGCTTCTGTCGACCACGACGGCGGCGACCGAGGCCAGCGGCTCGCGGTCCTCGCGGGTGAAGGAGGGGTTGGCGAGCGCGAGCCAGATCAGCGCCATCGCCGCGATGCGCAACAGCGCACCGCGCGAGCGGCCGAACAGCAGCACCAGCGCGATGACGGCGATGACGGCGGCCGCGATCCACAGCGCCGGCAGCGGGACGAGAGGGGCAAATGCGATGCCGTACTGCATGGCGTTACTGTCCCAGCCGCTCGATCGGTGCCGGCGCGTGGACCTGATCGGTCTTGTAGTTGCCGGTCAGCACGTACATGACGATGTTGACGCCGGCGCGGAAGGCGAATTCGCGCTGGCGCGGCTCGGCGTCGGACAACGGCAGCATGGCCTGCCCGTCGTGCCGGATCGCCCACGCTCCCGCCAGATCGTTGGAGGTGATGATGATCGGCGACACGCCGTCGCCGCCGCGCGCCGGGCGCGGCTCGCTGTCGTCGTCCTGCTCGCGCGGCAGCGCCTCGACCCAGGTCTGGCCGGTGGCGTAGCGGCCGGGGAAGTCGTGCAGCAGGTAGAACGTTTTCGCCAGCACGTGCTCGCGCGGTACCGGTTCAAGCTCGGGGACGTCGAGCGACGACAAAATGGTGCGCAGTTGCAGCATGCCCGGCGTCTCCGCCGCGCCGTTGCTGCCCGGCGGCGCCTCGATGGCGTCGCGGGTGTCGAACAGCACGGTGCCGCCCTGCTTCATGTAGGCGTCGATGCGGTTGAGCGTGTCGGCCGACGGCTTGGGTTGCCCCGACACCACCGGCCAGTAGATCAGCGGGAAGAACGCCAGTTCGTCGCGCGCCGGATCGACGCCGACCGGATCGCCCGGCTCCAGCGCCGTGCGCTGGGCGAGGAACATGGTGAGCCCGGTGAGCCCCGCCTTGGCGATCTCGTCGACGTCGGTGTTGCCGGTGACGACATAGGCAAGCCGTGTCTGCGACACCGCGCGGATCGCGGCGGTCTCGTCGGCGGCCTGCGACGGGGCGGACAACGCCATCAGCGCGGTGGCCGCGATCAGCATCAACGTCGCCGCGCGCGCCGGCCGGCGCCGCAGCAGCGCGGCGAGGCCGCCGCCGAGCAATGCGATGATGAGGGCATCGACCAGGAACAGCGCGAGCGCGGCGGCCAGCGGCGCGCCGCGCAGGTCGCGCGGCTCGGCGCTGCCATAGGCGGCCTGACGCGCGTTGAGCGCGGAGACATCGAGCGGGGCGAGCGTGTCGTCGCCCGTCAGCGTGTTGACGGCCAGCGGGCCGTCGGCCTGGCCGTAGAAGCCGGGCGGATGATCGGCCGAGGCGCGGCCGCGAAAATCGGTGCTGAGCGGCCGCGCGGTCGGCGGCGGCGGGACGAAAATGCCGAACCCGTCGAGCGTGCGCAACGCTGCCACCGTCTCGACCTTGACGTCGGTCTCGGCGGCGCCGGCGCCTTCCTTCGCGGTGGTGCCGGCCATGTCCACCACCCGCTGCAACATCTCGACGAAGGCGCCCGACATCGGCAGGTTCGACCAGCGCATGTCGGCGCTGATGTGGAATAGCGCCAGCACGCCCTTGCCGCGCCGCTCGCCGGTGACCAGCGGCGTGCCGTCGGCGAGCGAGGCCCAGCTTCGGCTGGCCAGTTCGGCGCTGGGCTCGGCCAGCACCTGGCGCGTCACCGTCACGTCGTCGGGCACGCGCAGGCTCGCGAACGGGCCGTCCGCGGCGAAGGCGGCCAGTTGCTGCGGCTTCTCCCAGGTCAGGCTGCCGCCGAGGTTGCGGTCGCCGAGCCTGAGCTTGACCGGCACCAGCCCGTCGTCGGCCTGCGCCAGACGGGGACCCGCGAAGCGCACCAGCACGCCGCCGCCTTCGATCCAGGCGGTGAGGCGCGCGCGCAGGTCGGGCGTCAGTGCGCCGACGTCGGCCAGGATGATCATCGGCAGCTTGTCGTCGAGGAACTGTGCCACGGCCTGGGCCGGTGCTGCGCGCTCGGCCAGGCGGATGTCGGCGAACGGCGACAGCGCCCGCGTCAGATAGAAGGTCGAGGCGAGCAGGGGCTGCGCGGTGTCGGCGCTGGCGCCGCTGACGATGCCGATGGCGCGGCGGCGCCAGCGCTTGTCGAGCAGCTGCACCGCGCCGGCCGAGCGTTCGCCCGCGATCTCGAGGCGGGCGATGTCGTTGCGCAGCTCCACCGGCAGATCGAAGTTCGCCGTCGCATCCCGCGCTCCGGCGGCGAACTGATAGGTGGCCTCGCCGAGCGCCGCGCCCTTCTGGTCGAGCGCCCGCACGATGCCGGCGCCGCTGCCGCCGGGCGCGGCGCGCAGCACCTTCACGGTCATTCTTGCGGCGGCGTTCTCGGCACCCGCCAGCGCCAGTGCCGGCGGCGTGCCCGCGCCGTAGATGGTCAGCGGCCGCTCGCCGAGGGCTTTTGCAAGCTCCGCGACAAAATCCTGGCCGCGGCCGGCGTCGATGCCGTCGGACAGCCAGACGATGTCGACCTCGCCCAGGGTGGCGAGGAAGCGTGCGAGATTCGGCAGCGCCGCGACCCGCTCCACGGCGTAGGGTTTTGGCGCAAGCTGGCGCAGCGCCACGCGCGCGGTGCCGGCGGTCATCAAGGTGAGGTCGCGGGTCGGCTCCGACAGCGGCACCAGCGCGATGCCGCGCCCGCCGGCATCGGCCTGGGCGATGAGATCGTCGGCGGCCTCGATGCGCATGTCCCAGCTTGCCGCCGCGGCCCAGCCGTCGTCGATCATCAGCACCAGCGGCCCGGTGCGCCCGGCCTCGCCGGCATGCGGATTCCACATCGGCCCGGCGGCGGCGAGGATCACCAGCGCCGCCGCGAGCAGCCGCAGCGCGGTCAGCCACCACGGCGTGCGCGCCGGCGTCTCCTCCTTGGGGCCGATGTCGAACAACAGCCGCGCCGGCGGAAAGGCGATGCGGCGCGGCCGCGGCGGCGTCACCCGCAACAGCCACCACAGCACCGGCAGGCTGAACAGACCCAGCAACAGCCAGGGCGTCGTGAAGGCCAGCGGGAACGCGCCGATCATGCGCCGACCTCGAGTCTTGCGGCGGGGCCGACCCCGCCCCGCCCGGTCATCATGCCGCTGTGCAGGGTCAGCAGCAGTTCGGCGGCCGACCGGTCGGTCGAGTGGATGGTGAACAGCCAGCCGAGCCGGCCGGTCTCGGCGCGGATCGCCTCGCGATGCAGCGCCAGCCGCGCCGCATAGTCCGCGGCCCACGTTTCGGCGCGGCCAGCGATGACCGCGCCGGCGCCCTCGGGCTCGATGAACTCGACGCGGCCGCTGTAGGGAAACGTCTCCTCGGCCGGATCGACGATCTGCAACAGCGTGCCGCGGCTGCCCGCGCTTGCCAGCATGTCGAGCGTGGTGCGGATGTCGGCGAGCGGCGACCACAGGTCGGACATCACCACGATTTCCGATAGCGGCGCCGGCGCGAAGGACGGCGGCAGGCTGACGCGTGCGGCGCGGTCGTGCAACATCGCCTGCGCCAGCCGGTCGATGATGTTGCGGCTCGCCGACGGCGCCATCAGGCCGGGAATGCCGACGCGTTCGCCGCCGGCGACCAGCAGTTCGGCGAGCGCGAAGGTGACGATCAGCGCCCGTTCCAGCTTGCTGTCGCGCGCCGCCTTCGAGGCGAACGCCATCGACGGCGAACGATCCGGCCACAGCCAGACGGTGTGCGCCGCTTCCCATTCCTGTTCGCGCACGTAGAGCAGATCGTCGCGCGCCGAGCGCCGCCAATCGACGCTCGAGGCGGGTTCGCCCGAGACGAAGCGGCGGTATTGCCAGAAGCTTTCGCCGGCGCCGGCGCGGCGGCGGCCGTGCAGGCCATGGGTCACGCTGGCGGCGATGCGGCGTGCGTCGAGCACGAGGCGCGGCATCGACGCCGCGAGCGAACGGCCTTCGCCGTCGGCGCGGCGGACCGCCTCGATCTCCTGTGCTGCAACGCCTGTCGCCGCCATCAGCCGATCCGCGCCTTGAGCCGGCCGATGATGTCGGCAAGGGTGCGGCCTTCCGCGCGTGCGGCGAAGGTCAGCGCCATGCGGTGCTTGAGGATCGGCTCGGCCAGGTCCAGCACGTCGTCGACCGACGGCGCGAGGCGGCCGTCGAGCAGGGCGCGGGCGCGCACGGCGAGCATCAGGGACTGGCT
>JBDHSY010000251.1:0-5086 GCA_039808405.1 Xanthobacteraceae bacterium | reverse complement strand
CGCAATCCGCTGGCCAACCCGGTGCTGCTGGCGGTCGTGGTGGTGTCGGCGCTGCTGCTGCTCTCGAACACGGCGTTCCCGGCCTATTTCGCCGGCGCGCAGTTCGTGCACTTTCTGCTCGGACCGGCGACGGTGGCGCTGGCCGTGCCGCTCTACCGGCACCTGCCGCAGGTCAGGCGGGCGTTCGTGCCGATGATGCTGGCGCTGGTGGCCGGCTCGGTGGCGGCGATCGGCTCCGCGGTGCTGCTGGCGCGCGCCTTCGGGCTCGGCCTGCCGGCGACGCTGGCGCTGGCGCCGAAATCCTCGACCGCCGCCATCGCCATGGGCATCGGCGAGACGGTCGGCGCCGATCCGGCGCTGGTCGCCATGCTGACGATCATGACCGGGATCTGCGGCGCGGTGGTGGTGACGCCGCTGATGAACCTGCTGCGGCTCAAGAATTATGCCGCGCGCGGCTTTGCCGCCGGGCTGGCCTCGCACGGCATCGGCACGGCGCGGGCCTTCCAGGTCAATGCGCTGGCCGGCACCTTCGCCGGTACCGCGCTCGGCCTGAATGGCCTGCTGACGGCGGTCCTGGTGCCGCTGTTGTTGCCTTTGCTGCTGAAATAACTAAAAAAGCCGCCATGACACAGACGCAGACATCGAAGCTCCTGAAGGGCGCGACCGGCGATTGGGAAATGGTGATCGGGCTGGAGGTCCACGCCCAGGTCGCCTCGAACGCGAAGCTGTTTTCCGGTGCCTCGACCGCCTTCGGCGGCGCGCCGAACGACCACGTCTCGCTGGTGGACGCGGCGATGCCCGGCATGCTGCCGGTGATCAACGCCGAATGCGTGGCGCAGGCGGTGCGCACCGGCCTCGGGCTGAAGGCCAGGATCAACCTGCGCTCGACCTTCGACCGCAAGAACTATTTTTATCCCGACCTGCCGCAGGGTTACCAGATCAGCCAGTACAAGTCGCCGATCGTCGGCGAGGGCGAGGTGACGGTCGATCTGCGCGACGGCGACAGTATCACCGTCGGCATCGAGCGGCTGCACCTGGAGCAGGACGCCGGCAAGTCGCTGCACGACCAGCACCCGACCATGTCGCTGGTGGATCTCAACCGCTCCGGCGTTGCGCTGATGGAGATCGTCTCCAGGCCGGATATCCGCTCGTCTGAGGAGGCGCGCGCCTACGTCACCAAGCTGCGCACCATTTTGCGCTACCTCGGCACCTGCGACGGCGACATGGAGAAGGGCAACCTGCGCGCCGACGTCAACGTCTCGGTGCGCCGGCCGGGCGAGCCGTTCGGCACCCGCTGCGAGATCAAGAACGTCAACTCGATCCGCTTCATCGGCCAGGCCATCGAATACGAGGCGCGCCGCCAGATCGGCGTGCTGGAGGATGGCGGCACGATCGATCAGGAGACCCGGCTGTTCGATGCGGTGAAGGGCGAGACCCGGTCGATGCGCTCCAAGGAGGAGGCGCACGACTATCGCTATTTCCCCGACCCGGACCTGCTGCCGCTGGAACTGACGCAAGGCTATGTCGACGAACTCGCCGCCGCGCTGCCGGAACTGCCGGACCAGAAGAAGGCGCGCTTCATCGCCGATTTCGGCCTGACGCCCTACGATGCCAGCGTGCTGGTCGGCGAGCGCGAGAGCGCCGACTTCTACGAGGCGGTGCTCGGCGCACTGGACGATCGCGCGCGCGACGGCAAGCTTGCCGCCAACTGGGTGATCAACGAACTGTTCGGCCGCCTCAACAAGGAAGGCATGGAGATTGCCGCCTCGCCGGTATCGGCGGCGCAGCTTGCGGCGATCGTCGGCCTGATCGGCGACGGCACCATCTCCGGCAAGATCGCCAAGGACCTGTTCGAGATCGTCTGGAGCGAGGGCGGCGATCCGCGCGCGCTGGCCGAGGCGCGGGGGCTGAAGCAGGTCACCGACATGGGCGCCATCGAGAAGGTGGTGGATGCGGTGATCGCCGCCAACCCCGACAAGGTGGCGCAGGCGAAAGCCAAGCCGACCATGATCGGCTGGTTCGTCGGTCAGGTGATGAAGGCGTCCGGCGGCAAGGCCAATCCGCAGGCCGTCAACGACCTGCTGAAAGACCGTCTCGGGCTCTAACGCATCGCACCTCGATCGCCGCGCGGCGCGGTAGCGCTTTCCGAATCGCTCGGCGGTGATTCGCGTAAAAGCGCGCCCGGCACGCGCGCCGCCGTTGCGAGATGCGCACAGCGGCAAAAATATTTTCATTGCCAATTATTCCGAGCCGTCGTCAGCGGCATCGATTCGAGTGGCGCGGAGGCGGCGAAACGACTCCGGCGAAAGCGCGCTTCGACATGCCGTGCTTTTCATGTTGATGAGAAAAAACGGGCGCTTCTTGCAATCTTGACTTTCGCCGATGTAGATGCCGCGCGCGTTTTCCGCGGTCGGTCGCGCGGCAGATCGAAGTTGGCGTTGCGCGCGTGGGCGTTGCGCTTAGCCCCTAGCATCAACACTTCCTTAAGCGAGACGCTGTTTTTTTTAACCTATTGGTGTAAGCGAAAGAAAGTGCATTTCGATTCCCGGGTGCACTCATGCGATTGAGCCATCTCACGACGTAGGAGGGCAACATGGCCAAGAAAGCGAAGAAGGCGAAAGCCAAGACGGCGAAAGCCAAGACGGCGAAGAAAACCGTCAAGAAGGCGAAGTCCGCAGTGAAGAAGGCTGCGAAGAAGACCAAGAAGGTTGCCAAGAAGGCCACCAAGAAGAAGGCCGCCAAGAAGAAGTAACTCACGGCGGACGCATGGTCGCCAGAACGCGGTCGCCTTCAAGCATGGCGGCCGGCAATGGCATCCGGATCCGGTCGCCGCGATAGGCCAATTGGCTCGATCGGAGCCGTGCGTTCGATGGATGAGGGTGGCCTGCCCGGTTTCGCGCCTTGTGCGAGCCGAGGGACGCCCGGTGGAATTGCCGACCACACGCTATCGGCAACGTCTTGACCACCGCAAGGATGGCCCGGCCTTTACGGCAGGGCGATATCGGCGGCGAGCGGACGAAGAGGGTGTCGGCGAGACATCAGGTCAGGCGGCCAGCGGCCGTGCGGGGAGCGCGCTCCTTGCAATGCCGGTCTGGCGACGAGGGCGGAGGCTCTCGTCAATCGCGCGGAGATGGATCCGCAACCCGCCGGCCTTCAGGCCCGGGTTTTGACCCTGACGTGATCACCGACACCCTCGTTTTGTTTTTCAACCTCTTTTTATCCGACCTGTTTCGGCCCCGGCCCGGCCGGCCCGTCCGTCGCTCAAGCCTCTTCCTCAGGACGCCCGCCGCCCCGACCGGAGCAGACCCCGGGCGCTGCATCGCGCCGGGTTGATGAATGGCGCGGGGTTCCCGCCGTTCACGCCTGCGCGCCGCCGTGCGCCGCGCCGCCCGGGCCCGAACCGGCTGGCGGCGGTTTCGCAAGAATGGTTATCGCGCCGTCACCCGGCACGGTAAACCGAGTTGCACCGTTTTCAGAAAGTGCCGATGGCGCAAGGGTTTTGGGCCCGTTTGCAATTCATTCGGCATGCCGGGTTCACACCTCGTTCATTGCGATGCTTAAACTGCCATTCAAAGTTGAGCGGTCATGATCGCCCCATCACGCCGGCCCGGAAGAGACCTCGAATAAGGGGCGTTTCGGAAAACAACCGGCGGAGGGGAAGGCAGATAACGGAGACCCGGACAGGAGCCGCACGCGGCGCCGGGGCCGTAATGACAGCGCCGGACAGGCGCCCGGACAGGGGACCGATCATGACGATGACGCAGGGACAAGCCGATCACCCGACCACGATCCAGCCGCAGGCCGACGCCGACATGCTGTTCGACCTCGGCCTGATGTACGCCGCCGGGCGTGGGGGCGAACCGGACCTCGTGGCCGCGCACAAGTGGTTCAATCTCGCGGCGCTCAAAGGCCGCGCCGATGCGCTGATCCAGCGGCGCGAGGTCGCCGAACTGATGTCGGACGTGGAGATTGCGCTGGCGCAGCGTGAGGCCCGCGCCTGGATGACCACGCACTGAGGCCGCGTGCGGCGCGCCCTTCCGGCGCGCCGGCCGGCAAAGCCTACGATGTCAGGGCGCGTTCGATCTCGTAGGCCGGCTGGTTCACCAGGTCCTTGGCGATTTCGCGTGCGATGGCGTGGCGAAGCGCCGCCGAATAGACGGGCCTGATCATTCCCAGCGCGCGCGGGGAGGCGACCATGGTGAGGGTTCTGGTCTCTCCGGCCTCGACCGCCGAATCCAGCCGGTCGGCCAGTTTTTTGAGAAAGCCGCGCTCCGCCTCGTCGTGCCAGTCCGTTTGCTCGACCGCGCTGCGCTGAGAGCCGACCGACTGGAACGAGCGGCCCGGCGGAGCCGTGCCCTGCTCGCGCGTCGGGGCATCGGCATGCTCGTGGACTTCCTTCGTTTGCAGGTTCGGGAATTTCTCGTCCCCGACGTTTTCGAGGATCAATGCCTTGCGGCCGTCGCACACGACGGCCCAATGGCCCTTTTCCATCTTCGGTTTGGTCATTCCTATCCTCGTCGTCGATCCTCGCTCGATGCCGCTGCGGGCGCCGCCGCCGTCCCTCACGAGCAAGCCAACCTTAGGGCCCGAACCCGCGGCCTTGTTGAGACATGTCAATGTGTCCGATAGGCCAACGCCCTTTGGAACGACTTGTGCCGCTGTTCCCGCATTCGTTACGTCAATAAATCTGACGTGTCGGCCCGGGCGGTTGACCTGCCTCAACAGGTTGAGGGTGGCGCCGGTTAGACAATCCACCCTTGCGGTGGTGCGGCCCTGTTCGCATCTGGAGACGGGGCTGGACGCGACCGCGTTCGCGAGCGGCGCCTGCGGCGCAGGGCTTCGCCGGGGAAGACGGTATGCGGCCAGTGCCCCCTCATTTGCGTGACGTCAGAGAAAGCGCATTCTGGACCGCAAGCAACGACGCGCTTCTGGCGGCGCTCGAGGCCCGGCCGGACGGCCTGAGCGCAAGCGAAGCCGCCGCGCGGCTGCGGCGCTACGGGCCGAACCTTGCGGTGAGCAAGGTTCGGCACGGCCTTGTCGCCCGGCTCGCCAGGCGCATCGCCGAGCCGCTTGTCGCTATCCTGCT
>JBDHSY010000250.1:0-5093 GCA_039808405.1 Xanthobacteraceae bacterium | reverse complement strand
GCGCAAGGCGCGCCGCAGGCCGCGGCGCAAGCCTCTGCGCAAGCTGCTGCGCCGGCAGTGCCGGCCGGCATGCCGACGACGGCGGACGGCGCCCCCGACATCGGGGCAATGGTGCAGCGTCTCGAAGCGCGGGTGCAGAGCGGCGAGCCGACCGTCGAGGAGATGCTGATGCTCGGCCGCAGCTATCGTGCGCTCGGCCGCAGCGACGATGCCATTGCCGTGCTCAAGCGCGCGGCCGAGCGCGAGGCGCGCACCGACACGCTGTTCGCCTATGGCGAAGTGCTGTTCCGCGATGGCGGCGAGGCGCGTCTCGACGAGGCGGCGGCGGTGTTCGACCGGCTGCTGGCGCAGGCGCCGCGCATGCCCGAAGCGCTCTGGTACAAGAGCCTGACGCTGGTCAAGCGCCACAAGGTCGACGAGGCGCGCGGCATTTTGCGCGATCTCAAGGGGCTGGTTGTCGGCAATCAGGATGCGACGCGCGCCGTCGGCGAACTGCTCGCGGTGCTCGATCAGGTCGGGCCAGCGATGGCGCCGCGGCCGCAATCGAATTGAGGGGAGGGGACGCCATGCTCGATCGCGCAGCGACTGTGAACGCCGTCGAAACCGTGGCCCGCCGGGCGCGGTCCGGCGTCGGCGTGACGCCACGGCCCGACTACGATCGCCTGTTCGCGGCGAGCATCGACGCGCTGCGCCGCGAGGGCCGCTACCGGGTGTTTCACCCGCACCGGCGCATCGCCGGCCGCTTTCCGCAATCGGTATTGCGCACGCCCGCGGGTCTTGAGCGCACCATCACCGTGTGGTGTTCCAACGACTATCTCGGCATGGGGCAGCACCCGGACGTGATCGCCGCGATGAAGGCGGCGCTCGATACGCTCGGCGCCGGCGCCGGCGGCACGCGCAACATTTCCGGCAACCACGAGCCGATCGTCGAACTGGAGCGCGAACTGGCGGCGCTGCACGACAAGCCAGCGGCGCTGGTGTTTTCCTCGGGCTACGTCGCCAACGAGGCGGCGCTCAGCACGCTGGCGCGCCTGTTGCCGGATTGCGTGATCCTGTCGGACGAACTCAACCACGCCTCGATGATCCAGGGTATCCGCGCGAGCGGGGTCGAGAAGCTGATCTTCCGCCACAACGACGTCGCCCATCTCGACAGTCTGCTGGCGCAACTGCCGCGAGAGCGCTGCAAGATCGTCGCGTTCGAGTCGGTCTATTCGATGGATGCCGACGTCGCCCCGATCGGCGAGATCTGCGACGTCGCCGCGCGTCACGGCGCGCTGAGCTATCTCGACGAGGTGCATGCCGTCGGCATGTACGGCCCGACCGGGGCGGGCGTTGCCGAGCGCGACGGCGTCGGCCACCGCGTCGATCTGGTGCAAGGCACGCTCGCCAAGGCGTTCGGCGTGATCGGCGGCTACATCGCCGGCTCCGCGCCGCTGGTCGATGCGGTGCGCTCGCATGCCAGCGGCTTCATCTTCACCAGCGCGATGCCGCCGGTGGTGGCCGCCGGCGCGCTGGCCAGCATCCGCCACCTGCGCGCCAGCGGCAAGGAGCGCATGGCGCTGCATCAGCGTGCCCGCGCCGTGGCGCTGCGGCTGAAAGCGGCCGGCCTGCCGGTGATGCCGACCGAGAGCCACATCGTGCCGGTGCTGGTCGGCGAGGCGGCCGCCTGCAAGCAGGCGTCCGACCGCCTGCTCGAGGTCCACGGCATCTACATCCAGCCGATCAACTATCCGACCGTGCCGCGCGGCGCCGAGCGGCTGCGCATCACGCCGACGCCGTGCCACGACGATGCGATGATCGAGGCGCTGGTGGTGGCGCTGCGCGAGACGTGGACGGCGCTCGGCCTGCCGCTCGCGAGCGGTCGCCGGCCATGACCCGGAAGGGAAAGCGCCTGACGCTGATCGCCGCCGCCGGCGTCGTGCTGTCGCTGGCCGCGGCGCTGGCGCTCGGCGCGATGCGCGACAGCATCGTGTTCTTCCATTCGCCGAGCGAGGTCTTGGCTGGCAAGGTCGCGCAAGGCACGCAGTTGCGGGTCGGCGGGCTGGTCGAAACCGGCAGCGTCGAACGCTCCCCCGAGGGGTTGGACATCCGCTTCCGCGTCACCGACAATGCAACCGCCGTCACGGTCGCCTATCACGGCATCCTGCCCGACCTGTTTCGCGAAGGGCAGGGGGTGATCGTCGAAGGCCGCTGGCAGGGCGATACGTTCGCGGCCACCACGGTGCTGGCCAAGCACGACGAGAACTACATGCCGCGCGAGGTCGCAAGCGCGCTCGAAGCGGCGGCTGCCGCCTCGAAATGACGGAACGGCGCGAAGGGCACGGTCCCGCAGCCCGCGGAGGCAGATTTTGCGAAACGCGGGCCGGCTTTTCTTGACATCGAATTGGCGGACTTCTTATATGCCGCCGGTTCGTCGGCAGGGGCTCGCTCCGCCGCGGGCCGCCGTGGCGGGGTAGCTCAGTTGGTTAGAGCACGGGAATCATAATCCTGGGGTCGGGGGTTCAAATCCCTCCCCCGCTACCAGATTATCCATCTATCTCAATATGTTAAGCGTGGTCGCCGTGACATGGCTCAGCCGGTGGCGAGCCTGTGGCGGAACCGTGTCCTTCAAACGGATCGAGGCGTGCGAAGCGATCGCGCGCGTTTTCGCGCTCAGGACGACGTTGTGCGGGGATCGCGGCGTTTGAGAACGGCGACGATGCCGAGGCTGAGAATCGATGCGGCCGCCAGAACGCTTCCCGAGATCGCCCACGCATAAGCCGGGCTGTACAATGCGGCGGCGGCCGGCGGGCCGAGCAGGCTGCCGATGCTCGCGCCCTGCATGACGATGCCGTTGGCCGCGGACAGTTTCTCTCTTCCGTTTGTGTGAAGCGGGATCTCGGATAGCGCCGACGGCGGGATGAAGCCGCCGAGCAGCGATCCGGCAAAGGCCACCAGCCCAAGCCACCCTGCCGACGGCATGATCGCAAACACGATCACGCACGCGCAGGCCATGGCGATGGCGCCGATCGACATCAGGACCCAGCTTGCCACGCCGCGATACAGAAGCGCCGTTCCAAGCAGGTTGCCGATAATGTTGGCGCCGACCACCATGGCGGTGACGAACGCCCTGGCGCCGGCCGATGACGACGTGCCCTCGTGGTAGAAGCTCGGCAGCCAGGTGACCAGCGACAGCCATTGCATCGTGTAGATCGCAAAGCATCCGGCGAGGATCCACACGCCGGCGGGAACGTCGATGGAGAATGCCGGACGAGGCGGCGTTGCATCGCTCGCCGGTCCGCAGGGCCGAGCTGCGACGAGCAAAAACATAGCGGCGAAGGCGAGCGCGCTTGCCCACCATATCGATTGCCAGCCGATGTGGCGATGAAGACTGCCCGCCGTCAGCATGATCAGCATCATGCCGGCCGGCACGACCGCGCCCCACAGGCCGAGAAACAGCCGATGCAGCCGTGAAGGCGTGGTTCGGACGATCAGCGACGGCACGCTGACCATCAGCGACACGTAGCCGATGCCTTCGACAAACCTTCCGAGGAACAGAAAGGCCGGGGCCGTCGCCAGCGCTCCGACGACGTTGCCGATGGCGAATGCCAGCAGGCCGACCTTGAGCGCCCGCGACTGCCCGATGCGATCGGATGCGTAGCCGATCGCATATCCGCCGATGGCGGCGACGATGCTGATCAGCGACGCAAGCCACCCCGCGGGGATCAGATCGAGAGCGAACGTCCCGCGCAGCACCGGAATGAGCGGAGCGATCTTGCCGTACTGGATCGCCGCCAGAATGCCGATCAGCAGGAACAGGGCAGGGGCGACGATCTCCTTCCGCAGGATCATGCTTTCGTTCGCTTGACGCGCGTCCCCGCGCGCCCGACGGCCCGCTTGCCGGCGGAATCGCGCTTCGAGATTTCGACCGTGCGGTCGATCAGCTTGTCGGCGATCCTGCAGAAGGTTTCGAACTCTCCCGGCGCGAGAACGGACGTGATGTCGCGGTAGTGCGCCTGCGCGCCCGGCCAGAGACGGTCGAAGAATTTTTGACCCTTCCGGTCGAGATAGAGCGGCGAGCGCCTGCTGTCTTTCGGATCGACGCCGCGTTTCAGCATCTTCAGTTCGAGCAGCCGGCGCACGGCACGGCTGACCGTCATCTTGTCGAAGGCCCATGCCGAGGTGATCTCGTTGGCGGCAAGGCCGGGCGCGTGAGCGAGCGAAAAGATGATCCTCCACTCGATCCACGTGATGCCGTAGCGCTCGGTGACGAAGATGTGCACCGGCTTCACGATCATATGCGAGAGGAAATAGGCGCGCCACGACAGGGGAGAGGCGGCTCTCAGGATGTCGATCGGCGAAACCGCGGCAGCCTCGGCCGGGTTTTTTTCTTTCTTCATTTCAAAGCCCTGTTCGATGTTCCGGCCACGACGGGCGGCGCCCGCTTGACAGAGATAGTGACAAATGAGAATGTATCAGATGTTACTATCTAATCAAGCGCGGGTGTCGGGAGGAAACGTAAGGTGTCGAGCATTGCCGTATGTCAGGCCGTGATGGGCTGATCAAGTGTTGGCCCGGCATCCGTCCGTCCATCCCGCTCCTCTCCTCGAGGTCCGGGACGTCTGCGTGAGGTTCGGCGGCGTCGTCGCGCTGGACGGCGTGTCGTTCTCCATCGACGACGGCGAGATCTGCGGGCTGATCGGCCCCAACGGAGCGGGCAAGACGACGCTCTTCAATTGCCTGAACAGGCTCTACGTCCCGTCGCGCGGCCGGATCGCCTTTGCCGGCGAGGACATCCTCTCGCTGCCGACGCATCGCGTCGCCGAACTCGGAATCGGGCGCACTTTTCAGAATCTCGCGCTGTTCGGCACCATGTCGGTGCGCCAGAACGTGATGATCGGCGGGCATTGCCGGACGCGCGGCGGTTACTTCGCGCATGCGTTGCGGCTGCCGTTCGTGGCCGGCGAGGAAGCGGGGCTGCGGCGGCGCGTTACCGGGATGCTGGAGCGTCTCGGGCTTGCGGCGGTCGCCGACAGGCCGGTCGGCTCCCTGAACTTCGCCACTCAGAAGCGGGTCGAGCTGGCCCGCGCGCTGGTCACGCAGCCGCGCCTCCT
>JBDHSY010000249.1:0-5105 GCA_039808405.1 Xanthobacteraceae bacterium | reverse complement strand
GTCGTGCCGAAGGCACGCCGGCTCGACAAGGTGGCGCTCGAGGAAATGCTGGATATGGCCTCGCAGGGCGCCAAGGTGCTTCAGGTGCGCTCGGTCCAACTCGGCATGGTGCACAATGTGCGCGTGTTCGTGCGCTCCAGCTTCGATAAGCCGGAAGATATCGATCCGCACGGCACGCCGCCGGGCACGCTGATTTGCAGCGAGGAGGAGATCATGGAGAACAAGGTCGTCACCGGCATCGCCTTCTCGCGCGACGAGGCGCAGATTTCGGTGCGCCACATCGAGGACAAGCCGGGCGTCGCCGCGGCGATCTTCGGCCCGCTGGCCGAGGCCGGCGTCAACGTCGACATGATCGTGCAGAGCGTGTCGGAGGACGGCAACACCACCGATCTCACCTTCACCGTGCCGGCGTCCGACTACGAGCGCGCGCGCGACACCATCGCCAGGGCCCAGGACAGGATCGGCTACGCCCGGCTCGACAGCGCCACCGACCTCGCCAAGGTGTCGGTGATCGGCTCGGGCATGCGCAGCCACGCCGGCGTCGCCGCGCAGGCGTTCAAGGCGCTGGCCGAGCGCAACATCAACATCCGCGCCATCACCACCTCCGAGATCAAGTTCTCGGTGCTGATCGATACGGCCTATACCGAACTCGCGGTGCGCACCCTGCACACGCTCTACGGGCTCGACAAGTAGCGCCGCCGGCGGCGCGGCGGTCAGAGCGGGGTTTCGCCCGGCGCGTGCGCTTTGATCGCCAGCGCATGGATGCCGCCCGCCAGTTCTTCGGCGAGCGCGGCGTTGACCATGCGGTGGCGTTCGACGCGGCTCTTGCCCTCGAACGCGGTGGCGACGATATACACACGGAAGTGCGTCTCGCCGCCGGGGCGGTGCCCGGCGTGGCCTTCGTGCAGGCTGGATTCGTCGGCGACGCGGATGGCCTCCGGCGCGAAGGCATCGGTTAGCTTTTTCGTGATCAGATCGGCGAGCGGCATGATCGGCGTGAGCGTTGGGGCGGGTAGCTGCAATTCTGCGCCAGGCGCGCTGTGCTGTCCACCGCCTTGCGGCCCGCCCCGGCAGAGCCGGCATTGCAATGTCAAGACTTGAACCTTTGCCCGCGCCGTCGCCATAGTGAGCCAATGACGTTCGACCAGACCAAGTATTTCGATTCGATCCGCATCAAGCCGCGCACCGCGCGCAAGGAGCCGGTGCGCGAGACCAGGATCGGCTGCCAGTGGCCGGGCTGTGCCGCCGCGGGCACCCATCGCGCGCCCAAGGGACGCGGCCAGGAGCGCGACTACTGGCATTTCTGCCTCGACCATGTGCGGGAATACAACCAGTCCTACAATTTCTTTTCCGGCATGAGCGACGACGCGGTGGCGCGCTACCAGAAGGACGCGCTGACCGGCCACCGCCCGACCTGGAAGATAGGCGCCAATGCCGGGGGACGGGGCGGACGCGGCGAGGCGATCGACGGCGCCGACGATCCGTTCGCGGTGTTCAGCGAACTGAACGGCCGCGGCCGCTGGCGGCCCGGTCCGGAGGCGGCTGCGGCCGCCGAGACGCGCAAGGTGTTCAATGCCGAGCGCAAGGCGCTCGACGTGATGGGACTGACGGCCGGCGCCACGCTCCAGGTGATCAAGGCGCGCTACAAGGAACTGGTCAAGCAGCACCACCCCGATGCCAACGGCGGCGACCGCTCGACCGAGGACCGCCTGATCGAGATCATCAAGGCGTACAACTACCTCAAGACGGTGGCGCGGACCTGAAGACAGGTTCACGCCGCGATCTCGCGGCCCCCGTACAGCGCAGGGTTGTGTCTCAGCCGGGCGGTGGATCGCGCCGCGGGCCGATGCCCTCGCAGGTCGGCAGGCCGGCAACCGGATCGCGGGCGGCCGCCTGATCCGGCCGCCGGGCACGACGCCGGCGGTGCTGCAGCCACGCCGCCGCCCCACCGATCGCGAGCCCGGCCGCCACCAGCGCCCACAGGTCCGCTGTCATCGCTGTCGCTCCTTGCCGCGCCATCGCCCGCGCCGTGCGCCGCGCGCGGACCGGCTGCGAAAAATTGGCCGCCCGGCGGCCTTTCCAAAGACAATGCTACGCATTAAGTTTAGTCCGCTTCCACGGAACTCGCATGGGTGCGGCCTCGCGCACGGACCGCCATCTGCCAGGTTCCAGACATAGTCTCCACCCGTAGCAGACCCTGCAAGATCTGGTTTCGGGCGTGCCCCGAAACCCCGGAGGAGTGATGACAGCCGCCATGACGACAACGCAGGCGCCGGCCGGCTTGCCCGACATGAAAGTGTCGGTGCGGCAGGTGTTCGGCATCGACAGCGATCTCGAGGTGCCCGCCTATTCCGAAGTCGATCCGCACGTGCCGGACGTCGACGCCGACTATCGCTTCGACCGCACCACCACGCTGGCCATTCTCGCGGGCTTCGCCCACAACCGCCGCGTCATGGTGACCGGCTACCACGGCACCGGCAAATCGACCCATATCGAGCAGGTCGCGGCCCGGCTCAACTGGCCCTGCGTGCGCGTCAACCTCGACAGCCACATCAGCCGCATCGATCTCGTCGGCAAGGACTCGATCGTGGTCCGCGACGGCAAGCAGGTCACCGAATTCCGCGACGGCATTCTGCCGTGGGCGCTGCAAAACAACATCGCGCTGGTGTTCGACGAGTACGACGCCGGCCGCCCCGACGTGATGTTCGTGATCCAGCGCGTGCTGGAGGTGTCCGGCCGCCTGACGCTGCTCGACCAGAACAAGGTGATCAAGCCGCACCCGGCGTTCCGCCTGTTCGCCACCGCCAACACCATCGGGCTCGGCGACACC
Source organism: Xanthobacteraceae bacterium (assembly GCA_039808405.1). GTDB lineage: Bacteria > Pseudomonadota > Alphaproteobacteria > Rhizobiales > Xanthobacteraceae > PRO6. The sequence continues at coordinate 2,275 of JBDHSY010000249.1, read as the reverse complement.
TCCGGCCTCTATCACGGCACCCAGCAGATCAACCAGGGCCAGATGGACCGCTGGTCGATCGTCACCACGCTGAACTACCTGCCGCACGACGAGGAAGTGGAGATCGTGCTGGCCAAGGCGCCGCATTACCGCACGGCGGAGGGTCGCGACCTCGTCGGCAAGATGGTGCGGCTCGCCGACCTCACGCGCAACGCCTTCGCCAACGGCGATCTGTCCACGGTGATGAGCCCGCGCACGGTGATCACCTGGGCGGAGAACGCCGATATTTTCGGCGATCTCGCGTTCGCCTTCCGCGTCACCTTCCTCAACAAGTGCGACGAACTGGAGCGGCCGCTGGTGGCGGAGTTCTATCAGCGCTGCCTCAATGCCGAATTGACCGAATCGGCGGCCAACGTCGCGTTGAGCTGACCCCGCGCAACGCCGCTTCTCCCCGTCGTCCGGGGAGAGGACGGCGTCCCGAACGCGCGGGGTGAAGGTTTTGGGAAAAGCCTGATGAGCACGGCACCCACCAACATCAAGTTCAGGCCCGGGCCGAAGGAGGCGCCGACCGAGCCGTTCAAGCGCGCGGTCGCCTCGTGCCTGCGCGCCATCGGCCGGGTGCCCGACCTCGAAGTGTCGTTCGCCGCCGAGCGGCCGGGGCTGGCGCCGGGCAAGGCGCGGCTGCCGGAGCCGGCGCGCAAGCTGAGCCGCCGGGAAGCGGCGATCGTGCGCGGCCACGCCGATTCCATTGCGCTGCGGCTCGCCTGCCACGACCCGAAGACGCACCGCCGGCTGATGCCGGGCAATCCGCAGGCGCGCGGCGTGTTCGACGCTGTCGAGCAGGCCCGCGTCGAGGCGATCGGCGCGCGGCGCATGGCCGGCGTCGCCAAGAACCTCACGGCGATGCTCGACGACCACTTTCATCGCGGCAAGTTCGACGAGATCACCGACCGCGCCGACGCGCCGCTGGCCGACGCGCTCGCCATGCTGGTGCGCGAGCGCCTGACCGGGCAGGCGCCGCCGCAGGCCGCGCAGCGTATGGTCGATCTGTGGCGGCCGGTGCTGGAGGACAGGATCGGCGCCCGGCTCGACCAGCTCGACCGTCTCGTCGAGGATCAGGCTCGTTTCGGCGACGCCGTCCACGACCTGTTGCAGGCGCTCGATCTCGGCGAGGACCGCAACGCCGATTCCGACGATGAGCAGGACGACGACGACCAGCGCGAGGGGGAGAGCGAGCAGTCGTCCGCCGAGGGCAACCCGGAAGCCGACGGCTCGCAGGAGATGAGCGCCGATCAGGCGCAGTCCGCCACCGAGGACATGGACGAGAGCGCGATGGAGAGCGCGCAGGCGTCCGCCAGCGACAGCTTCGACGACGGCGATGTCGGCGACGACGATACGCCGGGCGAGGCGATGCGGCCGCGCGACCACGGCGCCAACGAGCCGCGCGGCCCAGAATACCACGCCTATGCCCCGCGCTTCGACGAGGTGGTCGCGGCCGAGGACCTGTGCGACCCCGACGAACTCGAGCGGCTGCGCAGCTATCTCGACAAGCAGCTCGCGCACTTGCAGCACATCGTCGCGCGCCTTGCCAACCGCCTGCAGCGCCGCCTGATGGCGCAGCAGAACCGCGCCTGGGAGTTCGACCTCGAAGAAGGCATTTTGGACCCGGCGCGGCTGTCGCGCGTCGTCACCGACCCGTTCCATCCCTTGTCGTTCATGCACGAGAAGGAAGCGACCTTCCGCGACACCGTGGTGACGCTGCTGCTCGACAATTCCGGCTCGATGCGCGGCCGCCCGATCACGGTGGCGGCGACCTGCGCCGACATTCTCGCCCGCACGCTGGAGCGCTGCGGCGTCAAGGTCGAAATCCTCGGCTTCACCACGCGGGCGTGGAAAGGCGGGCAGTCGCGCGAGGCGTGGCTTGCCGCCGGCAAGCCGGCCAACCCCGGCCGCCTCAACGACCTGCGCCACATCATCTACAAGGCGGCCGACGCGCCGTGGCGGCGCGCGCGCAAGAACCTCGGGCTGATGATGCGCGAGGGCCTGTTGAAGGAGAACATCGACGGCGAGGCGCTCGACTGGGCGCACAAGCGCCTGCTGGCGCGGCCCGAGCAGCGCCGCATCCTGATGATGATTTCCGACGGCGCGCCGGTTGACGATTCGACGCTGTCGGTCAACGCCGGCAACTATCTCGAGCGCCACCTGCGCCACATCATCGAGGAGATCGAGAACCGCTCGCCGGTGCAGCTGATCGCCATCGGCATCGGTCACGACGTGACGCGCTACTATCGCCGCG
>JBDHSY010000248.1:0-5109 GCA_039808405.1 Xanthobacteraceae bacterium | reverse complement strand
GCCCCACGGCACCGCGCCCGGACCGAAGCAATGAGACGGCTGCGCCGCATCAAGATCCTCGCCACCCTCGGCCCGTCCTCCTCCGACAGCGCGGTGATCCGTCGCCTGTTCGAGGCCGGCGCCGACCTGTTTCGCATCAACATGAGCCACACCCCGCACGACAAGATGCGGGAGCTGGTCGCCACCATCCGCAAGGTGGAGGGCTCTTACGGCCGCCCGATCGGCATTTTGGTCGATCTGCAAGGGCCGAAACTGCGGCTCGGCACCTTCGCCGACGGCCCGGTGCAGCTCAACAACGGCGCGACCTTCACCCTCGACAGCGACCCCGCGCCCGGCAATGTCGAGCGCGTGCACCTGCCGCATCCGGAAATCCTCGCCGCGCTCAAGCCCGGCCACGCGCTGCTGCTCGACGACGGCAAGGTGCGGCTGATCGTCGAGGACGCATCTCCCGAGCGCGCGGTCACCCGCGTGGTGATCGGCGGCCGGATGTCGGACCGCAAGGGCGTCAGCCTGCCCGACACCGACCTGCCGATGTCGGCCCTGACCAAGAAGGACCGGGCCGATCTCGATGCCGCGCTCAAGACCGGCGTGGACTGGATCGCGCTGTCGTTCGTGCAGCGCCCGGAGGACGTTCTGGAAACCCGCAAGCTGGTGCGCGGGCGCGCGGCCGTGATGGCCAAAATCGAGAAGCCGCAGGCGATCGAGCGGCTGGCCGACATCGTCGAGGTGTCGGACGCCCTGATGGTGGCGCGCGGCGACCTCGGCGTCGAACTGCCGGTGGAGCGGGTGCCGAGCCTGCAAAAGCAGATCACGCGGCTGGCGCGGCGCGCCGGCAAGCCGGTGGTGGTGGCCACCCAGATGCTGGAATCGATGATCCAGAGCCCGGTGCCGACGCGGGCGGAGGTGTCCGACGTCGCCACCGCCGTCTACGAGGGCGCCGACGCCATCATGCTGTCGGCGGAATCCGCCGCCGGCAAGTATCCGGTCGAGGCGGTCGCCACCATGAACCGCATCGGCGAGGAGTGCGAGCACGACCCGACCTATCGCGGCGTGATCCACGCGCAGCGCCCGGACCCGGAGGCGACCGTCGGCGACGCCATCGCCGACGCCGCGCGCCAGATCGCCGAGACGCTGGAACTGTCGGCGATCATCTGCTGGACCGCGTCGGGCTCGACCGCGCTGCGCATGGCGCGCGAGCGGCCGAAGCCGCCGGTGGTGGCGATCACGCCGCACGAGGCGACCGGCCGCAAGCTGTCGCTGGTGTGGGGCGTGCATTGCGTCGTCGCCGCCGACGCCCGCAACCCGGACGACATGGTGGATCGCGCCCGCCGCATCGCCTTCCGCGACGGCTTCACCCGCGCCGGCGAGCGCATCATCGTCGTGGCCGGCGTGCCGTTCGGCACCTCGGGGGCGACCAACATGCTGCGCATCGCCTCGATCGAGGGCCAGCGCAACGGCAAGGGGTAGGCCCCCTCGCCGCAACGGCGGGCGTTACGCCTCCAGCGTGGCGTCGAGCGTGATCTCGGTGTTGAGCGCCTTGGAGACCGGGCAGCCGGCCTTGGCCTTGCCGGCCAGATCCTTGAACACGGCCTCGGTCGCGCCGGGAATTTTCGCCTTCAGCGTCAGGTGGCTCTTGGTGATGGCAAAGCCGTCCGGGACCTGCTCGATGGTGACGTCGGCGCGGCAATCGAGCTTGTCCGCCGTCAGCTTGGCCTCGCCGAGGATCAGCGACAGCGCCATGATGAAGCAGCCGGCGTGCGCCGCCCCGATCAGTTCTTCCGGGTTGGTGCCGGGCTTGCCCTCGAAACGGCTGGCGAAGCCGTAAGGGATGTCCTTGAGCGCGCCGCTCTTGGTCGAGATCGCGCCCTTGCCGTCCTTGATACCGCCTGACCAGACAGCCGAGCCGGAAGTCGTTGGCATCGTCACACTCCTTCTTTTGCTTGACACGGGTTGCTTCTGCTTGACACGGGTTGCTTGACGAAACGCGCAAATGCACCATTCCGCCGTTCCGCAGACCGCCAGCTTGCCTCAAGGCGGCGGATGCGACCACACCGACTTAGCGCCAATATCATATACTTGAAATATATGATATGCGGGAGCGTCAGGGCGCCGTCAGATGTCGCGGCCCTCGACCTTCTCGCTCAGCGACTTGACGAGATCGGGGATGCTGTCGAGGTGCGGATGCAACGTCAGCGCCTGCCGGAAGGCGGCCAGCGCCTTCCTGTCGTCGCCGATGTCGCGCATGATCATGCCGAGCCCGGCCAGCGCGCCGAAGTGGCGCGGCTCGCGCATCAGCACCTCGCGGATGTCGGCGAGCGCATGGGCGTAGTCGTTGCGCATGTAGTACAGCGTGGCGCGCTTGTTCCACGCCTCGACATAGTCCGGGCGGAGCTTGACGATGGCGTCGAACAGTTTGAGCGCCACGTCGCTGTTGCCGGCCTCCATCGCCTGACGGGCGCGGCTCATCAGCAGCGCCGCGGTGTCGCTCGGCGTGCGCATCCACAGCGCTGCGATGCGCGCCTCGACATGCTTGGCGCTCTCGGCGTCGGGCGCGGCCTTCAGCGCGCCGAACAGGAAGTCGAGTTGCGGCCCGGCCGGCTTGCGGGGCGCCTCCGCCTGCTCGGCAACGGCCGGCGCCAGCGCCAGCGCGGCCCACGCAACAGCGATCAGCCCCGCGCGCGCGGCGCGGCGGACCAGGGTGCTGGCCGCAATGCTTCTCATGAGGCGAAGTCTAGCCCAGCAGGACGCGGCCGCAAGCGAGGCGGCGTCAAACTGTCGTGTCTGGATCGCGGGAAAAAGTTCGCGCGGAACCGGCGGGCGGACCGCCGTCCGATCGACGCCGCCCGATCAACCCTGGCGCGCCTTGAAGCGGCGCTGCACCTTGTTGATGACGTAGACCCGGCCCTTGCGGCGCACCAGGCGGTTGTTGCGATTGCGGCCGCGCAGCGACTTCAATGAGTTACGGACCTTCATGGGATAATCCTGAACGTGCGAAAGGCCGTATGGCAGGCCGGAATTTCGAGAAAACAACTCTTCTCCCGCCGGCGGCAGTACCGCCCGGGATGGCGGCGTTCTACCGGCCCGGGCCGCCGCTGTCAACGTTTGCCGGGCCGGCGGCCGGCAGAACGGAGCCGCGGACGGGGTGTTTTACGTTCGTCGGCAAATTGATTATAGGGTATAATCAATCCGGCCGCGTTTCGCACCGCCGGATACCACGGGGAGCCATCATGCCCGACCTCGACGCCGTCGTCGCCATCGACATCCACACCCATGCCGAGGAGCCGTGCGGCACCCACGCCGACGACGGCTACGACGACTTCCAGGCGGCGATGGCCGAGTACTTCAAGTCGCCCCACAAACACCCGCCGACGGTGCCGGAGACCGCCGCCTACTACCGCGCCAAGAACATCGCCGCGGTGATCTTCCCCGTCGATGCCGAGCGCGAGACCGGCTTCCGCCGCTACAACAATTTTGAGATGGCGGAGCTGGCGGCCGAGAATTCCGACGTGCTGATCCCGTTCGCCAGCATCGATCCGGCCAAGGGCAAGGCCGGCGCCCGAGAGGCGCGCAACCTGATCGCCAACTACGGCATCAAGGGTTTTAAGTTTCACCCGACCATGCAGGGCTTCTATCCCAACGACCGGATGGCCTATCCGCTCTACGAGGCGATCGCGGAAGCCGGCTCGATCGCGCTGTTCCATACCGGCCAGACCGGGGTCGGCTCCGGCATGCGCGGCGGCAACGGCATGCGGCTGAAATATTCCAACCCGATGTATATCGACGACGTCGCGGTGGATTTTCCCGACATGAAGATCATCCTCGCGCATCCCTCCTTCCCGTGGCAGGAGGAAGCGCTGTCGGTCGCGACCCACAAGCCCAACGTCTACATCGACCTGTCGGGCTGGTCGCCAAAGTATTTTCCGCCGATCCTGGTGCGCTACATCAACACCATTTTGCAGGACAAGATGCTGTTCGGCTCCGACTGGCCGGTGATCACGCCCGACCGCTGGCTGTCGGACTTCGCAAAGCTCGACATCCGCGACGAGGTGCGTCCCAAGGTGCTGAAGGCCAACGCGCGCAAGCTGCTGGGGATGTGAGCGGGCACGATCCCACATGACGACCCGACTGCTGCCGAAGCCTTTGAGCGAGACGGCGAGCAGGACAAACACGACGAACCCGCACCAGAAAGGGAGCCTCGCATCAGAAAGGGAGCCCCGGGAAGCGCACGATTGGCTCGTCGGCTCTAGAACCTGATCGCAAAATTACCCTTGATGCTCTGGTCGGTGGCGCGGTTGGCGAACTGCCCGGTATAGGCGATGCCAAGGGTGGCGTTCCTTGCGATGGCGACGTCGAGCCCGGCATCGACCACGGCCGCATCCTGCGCGATCGGCACACCGGCGACGGTGAACGGCGAGCCCCCGGCCAGCGCGAAGGTCGACAGCGGCGTGACGTCGCCGAAAGCGTGTCGCCAGCCGAGCGTGCCGCGCGCGGTGGCCGCGACCGACCCGAGCATGACCTCGCTCGACAGATGCAGGCCGAGCGTGGTGAAGGTGACGCCCGTGCTGGTGCTGGCGCCTTGCAGCGCCGCCGCGCCGCCCCGCTCGGTGAAGCCGTCGGTGTGCAGGTCGACGTAAGCCGCGTTGACGAACGGCTCGATGCCGACAGCGCCGGCGCGAATGCCGTAGCCGAGCTCGCCGAACACCTGCGTCGTGCCGGCGCTGTAATCGCCGCGCGGATTGTCGGCGAAGCCGGCAAACGCAATGCTGCGGTTCGTGGTGATATCGTGCCAGGTATAGGCCGCGCCCAGGCGCAGGCCGAGCGGACCCGATTGCGTGCCGCCATAGACGCCGACATGATAGTTGTCGCTCGCGCCCGAGGACGCGCGATCCCTCGCGCTGAAATTGGTGCGGCTATAGCCGCCCATCAGACCGACGCGCCAGGTATCGAGCACGGCGACATCGGCGCCGGTCACGAGGCCGCCGGTGTCGTGAGACAGCCGCGCGGCGTTGCCGTCGCCATCGCTATGACCCCAGTTTCCGAACGCCTGCCCCCACAGCGCGGGCCCGGCGACCTCGGCCCGCACCGGCGGAAACGCCGGAGCCTTGGTGG
>JBDHSY010000247.1:0-5135 GCA_039808405.1 Xanthobacteraceae bacterium | reverse complement strand
GCCGGCGCCGAAGGTCGCGTCGATATAGACGCCGCCCGCACGCGGTGCGAGCGCAGCTATTGCCTCTGCGCCCAGAACGGGAATATGGCGCGCGCCGTCAGCCATGGGCGCGCGGCTCCGCCCGATGCCGGCCCCGCCACGCCGCGGCCATGGTTTCCGCCGCGCGGACCCGGCGCCGGCGCCGGCCGCGTCGGCCCGCCGCTGCGAAATCCCGCATCGATGAAGGGGTGCTGCCATGGAAGGTGTCGGAGACCATCGAAAACCGCAGCCGCTGCACGAAAATGTCGGCTTTTCACCTTTGATTAACGGTGGTTAGCGTTAAGAAAGCGTTCACGCCCTGCGACGATATCGTCTCGTATCGTCGATGGCGGCGATTTGGACGCACCTTGCGGGATTGTGTGGCGTTGCCCACAGCCCGCGTTGCGCCGCGGGCCGCTTATCCGGATAGTAACAAACGCGTGACGGTCGCTGATCCGGAGTCCGGCCAAGGATCAAGTGGAGGCGCGAACGATGTGCGATCTGCGCGGTTGATAGGCCGCGACCGGGCTTCGCGCCTGATGGTCCTGCCGGGGTTTTGAGTTGTCGATGTCGAGAGGGCCGTCAGCGCCACCGCCTGCAAGAGCGCCACGCCGCGCCATCCCGGCCTCGTGGTATTCCGACCTGCCGAAATTCACCCCCGATTCGTCGGTGGTGTCGGAGGTCACGCCATCGGTCAATTTCGGCGAGCGCCGCGAGGGCCGGCGGCCCGACATGATCGTGCTGCACTATACCGGCATGCCCGATGCCGAAGGGGCGGTGATGCGGCTCTGCAAGGAAGGCAGCGAGGTCTCCGCGCACTACATCGTCATGGAGGACGGCGGCGTGCTGCAATGCGTGCCCGAGGCCATGCGCGCCTGGCACGCCGGCGAATCGTTCTGGGCCGGCGAGACCGACATCAATTCCTGCTCGATCGGCATCGAGGTCATCAACCGCGGCCACGACTGGGGCTATCCCGACTTTCCGCTGCGCCAGATCGCGGCGGTGATCGCGCTGTGCCGCGGCATCATCATCCGCCGCGACATCCCGCCCGAGCGGGTGCTGGCGCATTCGGACGTCGCCCCCCTTCGCAAGATGGACCCCGGCGAGAAATTTCCGTGGCAGGCACTGGCCAATTCCGGCGTCGGGCACTGGGACTGGCCGGCGCCGATCACGCCCGGCGACAGCCTCGCGCCCGAGGCCGAGGGCGACGCGGTACGGGCGTTGCAACAAAAACTCGCCGATTACGGCTATCGCGTGCCGGTCGATGGCCGCTACGACGCCGACACCGCCAGGGTGGTCACGGCCTTCCAACGCCATTTCCGGCCCGAGCGCGTCGACGGCATCGCCGACCCCTCGACGCAAGCGACCCTCGACAACCTGTTGGCAAGCCGGACGGCCGCCCGCCGCGGCACGGCCTAATATCCGCCTCGCCGCTTGACCCGGCGCCCACAAATCCCCATCACTGCCGCATCAGTCGGCCGGACGGCCGCTCCCGCAAACGCCGAAAGGCGGCGGGGGAGGAAAGTCCGGGCTCCATCGACCGACGGTGCCGGATAACGTCCGGCGGGGGCGACCCCAGGGACAGTGCCACAGAGACCGAACCGCCCCGTCGTGGTCCGCAAGGACCAGGGCGGGGTAAGGGTGAAAAGGTGCGGTAAGAGCGCACCGCGCGGCCGGCAACGGCGGCGGCATGGCAAACCCCACCGGGAGCAAAACCGAATAGGAACGGCAGCCGCGACGGTTCGCTCTGGGCGCAAGCCCGTTGCGATAACCCCGCGAGGGGCGGTCGGCCCCGGCCGTTCGGGTAGGTTGCTCGAGGCGGCGCGCAAGCGTCGTCCCAGAGGAATGGCCGTCACGTATCGCGCGCAAGCGCGGTGCCCTACAGAACCCGGCTTACAGGCTGGCTGATGCTTTCGCGCTAGTGTGGTGGTTCAGAAGTTCGCTTCAAATTCTCAGCGAGTTCCTCAAGCGAACTTCTGAACCAAAACCACACTAGAATCATAAAGTTGGTCGTGTCCCTTTGATTCCGAAGTTCGCATCAAAGGCTGCTGCGAGGGGATGCGAACTTCGGAATCGGGACACTGGTTACGCGCGAACGATGAGGGGACCGGCGCAACCGCACCGGTCCCCTCGCCCGTTCGGGGGCTGCCTACTCGGCGGCCGCGAGCCGGCCATCCGTCAGCGCCTGCCGCTCGAACAGCCGGCGATAGATGCCGCCCTCGCCGCGCAGCAGCGATTCGTGCGTGCCCTCCTCGGCGAGGCGGCCGCGGTCGAACACCAGGATGCGGTCGAGCGCGCGCACCGTGGACAGCCGGTGGGCGATCACCAGCGCCGTGCGCCCGCGCATCAGCCGCTCCATCGCCTGCTGGATCAGCGCCTCCGATTCCGAATCGAGGCTCGAGGTGGCCTCGTCGAGGATCAGGATCGGCGCATCCGCAAGGAACGCCCGCGCCAGCGCCACGCGCTGCCGCTCGCCGCCCGACAGCTTGACGCCGCGCTCGCCGACCAGCGTGGCATAGCCTTGCGGCAACCGCGCGATGAAGTCGTGCGCGTTGGCAAGCCGCGCCGCCGCCTCGATCTCGGCCCGCGACGCGCCGGGGCGCGCATAGGCGATGTTCTCGGCGAGCGAGCGGTGGAACAGCACCGGCTCCTGCTGCACGATCGCGATCTGCGAACGCAACGACTGCTGCGTGGCGTGGCGCACGTCCTGCCCGTCGATCATGACGCGGCCGCCGTTCACGTCGTGCAGGCGCTGGATCAGCTTGACGAACGTGGTCTTGCCCGAGCCCGAGCGGCCGACCAGCCCGACGCGCTCGCCGGGACGGATCGTCACCGACAGGCCATCGTAGAGCGGCAGGTCGTGACCGCCGTAGTGGAAGGTCACGTCGTCGAAGACGATGCCGCCGCCCTGCACGACGATCGGCTTCGCATCCGGCGCATCCGCGATGGCGATCGGCTGCGCATGCAGATCGACCAGTTCCTCCATGTCGTTGACCGACCGCTGGAGGTTGTTGATGTGCATGCCGATGTCGCGCAGATAGCCGTGGATGACGAAATAGCTGGTCATCACATAGGCGAGATCGCCGGCCGAGGCGCGCCCGGCCTGCCACAACAGCAGCGCGCCGCCGATCACCGCCGCCCGCACCAGCAGCAGAAGGAGAAGCTGCGCGGTGCCGGTGTTGGTGTAGCGCCGCCACGTCCGCCCGGTGCGCCGCGCCCATACCCGCAGCAGCCCGTGCAGCCGCGCGTCCTCGCGGTCCTCGGCGCCGAACGCCTTCACCACCGCGTTGCAGCTGACGGCATCGGCGAGCAGCCCGCCGAGCCGCGTGTCGGTGGCGTTGGAGGCGCTCGCCGCCGGCGCGATGTAGCGCGTCGAGACCGCCAGCGTCAGCGCGATATAGGCGATGGTGCTGAGCGCGATCACCACGCCGAGCACCGGCCATTGCGCGCCGAGCAGCACCATCGAGCCGAGCAGCACGACGAGCGACGGCAGCAGCGCGCCGAGGATGGTGTCGTTGAGCAGGTCGAGCGCGTTCATGCCGCGCGTCACCTTGCGCACCGTCGCGCCGGCAAAGGTGCTGGCGTGCCAGTCGGACGCAAAACGCTGCACGCGCCAGACCGCATCGCGCGCCACGTCCGACATGATGCGCAAGGTCAAGGCCACGATGGCCTGAAAGCCGGCATGGCGCAGCACCACGCCGGCAAAGCCGAGCGCGATGATGGCGGCGAACGCCGCCAGCGCCGTGCGCCACGCCTGCGCCGGATCAAGGCCGCCCGCCGCCACCGCATCGACGAGGCGGCCGGCGAAGAACGGCATGAACACGTCGGCCAGGGTAGCGGCCGACAGCGCGGTGCATACGAGCGCGACGCGCCAGGGCTGGCGTCGCCAGTGCTGGAAGACGAACGGCAGAACGGTGGAGATCGCCGCGCGGCGCGGCTTGCGGAACGAGGTCATGATGCGATTCCGGCAGCGCAGGGCGCCGGCCGGCTCCGGATTGGCGACGGCGCGGGCCGTGCGGCCGCGATCACCGTCAAAGGTCAGGGGAAAAAGCGCAACGCGAGCGGCCGGCCCGCCTTTCAGCGGGCAGACGCTTTGCGGACTGGCAGAGGGGCCGTCTCGTGCGCGCGCGCCGGAGAGCTAGCGGCGCTTGCGGTCCGGCATGGCGTGGACGAACCCGGCGAGCCGCGAGGGCGCGATCATTGCAAACGTGCTTGTCATGCAACCCTTCTCCGGCTGGCGGTTGTATCCGCTTCGGCGGACTCGCGATTGCCCTGTGTGCCGAGCGATTGCGGCGATTTTTCGAGCAGCGCCGTCCTGGGCGGCAGATTTATTGCGTGTCGATCTCGCTTTCGTCGTCCGCCGCATAGGACGAGCGCGCCCGCGATTTCACCGAGCCGGTGATGCCGCCGCGCCCGGCGAACATGTTGCGCGCGCCGGCTTTTGCCGCGATCTCCTCGCCCGATACCGCGCCGGGCCGGCAGATCGCCCGCCCCGACGAGCGCCGCATCAGGTCCACATGGATGTGATTGTAGTGGTAGACGTTGGAGCCCGGCGCCAGCACCGTGGTGAAATACTGACAGGCCGCGCCCTGCACGTCGCGCAAAAAGCCCTGCTCCTCCGGCACGCCCTTCCAGCCGTTCTGCACCGAGATGCGCCGGCCGTCCGCCAGCACGAAGGCGGCAATGTCGAGCGCGTTGCCGAACGCATGCTCGGAGATGCGGGCGTTGGGATTGCCGTTCATGCCGCGGCAGGAATAGGCCGAGATCTGCCGGATTTCAGCGACCGGCGAGCCGAACCAGCGCAGCGCCGCCGGCTGCACGGCGTCGGTGATCCAGCGGTCGAGCGTGGAGACGATCGGGCAGGCCAGCGTCGGGTTCGGCTTGACGGCGACGGGCCCGATCGAGGCGACCGGGCTGCCCCGCGACGGCCCGAGCCGCGGCGGCTGGTGCGGCTGCACCGCCTCGTCGGGCGCGGATCGCAGATAGGGCGGCGGCGCGCCGTCGGCCGGCAGCTCCACCGCATCGGTGTCCTGCCCGATGCCCGGCGCGTTCAGCGACACCGGGCCGCCGGCAGGCGCGACCGGTGCGCGCTGGCCGACCGGATCGATGGGATAGGA
>JBDHSY010000246.1:0-5191 GCA_039808405.1 Xanthobacteraceae bacterium | reverse complement strand
ACCTCGACCTCGTCGCCGTTCTGCAATTCCGACGACAGCGGCGCGAACTTGCCGTTGATCTTGCAGCCGACCGCGCTGTTGCCGACGTCGGTATGCACCGCATAGGCGAAGTCGATGACGTTGGCCTTGCGCGGCAGCGCGATCAGCTTGCCCTTCGGCGTGAAGCAGAACACCTGATCGTGAAACAGCTCCAGCTTGGTGTGCTCGAGAAACTCTTCCGGGTTGGTGCTCTGCGCCAGCATGTCGATGGTGTGGCGCAGCCAGGCGAAAGCGTTGGACTCGCGCTTGAGCAGTTCGGTCGGCGAACCGACGCCGTCCTTGTAGAAGGCATGCGCGGCGATGCCGAACTCGGCGATGCGGTTCATCTCCTCGGTGCGGATCTGCAATTCGACGCGCTGGTTGCCCGGACCGATCACGGTGGTGTGGATCGAGCGATAGTCGTTCTGCTTGGGCGTCGAGATGTAGTCCTTGAAGCGCCCCGGCACCACCGGCCAGGTGGTGTGGACGATCCCGAGCGCGGTGTAGCATTCGGTCACGGTGTTCAGGATCACCCGAAAGCCGAAGATATCGGACAGCTGCTCGAAGCCGACCGACTTGCGCTCCATCTTGGTCCAGATCGAGAACGGCCGCTTGCGCCGGCCGATCACGCGCGCCGCCATGCCGGCCCTGGCGAGTTGCGACGACAGTTGCGCCTCGATCTCGCCGATCAGGTTGCGGTTGCGCTCGGCCAGCGCATCGAGCCGCTGCATGATCACCGCATGGGCTTCCGGATCGAGCACCTGGAAGGCGAGGTCTTCCAGTTCCTCGCGCATCTCCTGCATGCCCATGCGGCCGGCCAGCGGCCCGTAGATATCGAGCGTCTCCTCGGCGATGCGGCGGCGCGAGGCCGGCGGCACGAACTCGAGCGTGCGCATGTTGTGCAGGCGGTCGGCGAGCTTGACCAGCAGCACCCGCACGTCCTCGGCGATGGCCAGAAGGAGCTTGCGCAGGTTCTCGGCCTGCTTGGCCTCGCGCGACACCAGTTCGAGCCGCTTCAGCTTGGTCAGCCCCTCGACCAGCGCGCCGATGTCCGGGCCGAACACCTGGTCGATTTCGGCGCGGGTCGCCTCGGTATCCTCGATGGTGTCGTGCAACAGCGCGGCGACGATGGTGGCGTCGTCGAGCTTGAGGTCGGTCAGGATCGCCGCGACCTCCAACGGATGCGAGAAATAAGGGTCGCCCGAGGCCCGCTTCTGTTCCCCGTGCGCCTTCATGGCGTAGACGTAGGCGCGGTTGAGCAGGTCCTCGTCGGTATCCGGGTTGTAGGCCCGCACCCGCTCGACGAGGTCGTACTGGCGCATCATCTTGGCGCGCGGCCGGGCCGGCCGGGCCGGCACGCTCACCGGCCGGGGCGCGACGGCGACCTCACCCTCGGCAGCCTTTGCCGGCAGCGTTTCATGGCGCCAGAACGCCATTTCTCAAAAATCCTTCCTGCCCCGGCCGAGGGAGCGAACATGCGACATTGCCAGCACCATAGTCCGGCAACCGCCCGGCAGGAAAGGGGGTATCCGGGGTATGTCGATCTAATCGCTAACGTTTTCTGGCGGGCCGGGCGGCGGGTGGGAGGCCACCCGCCAAGGAAACGAAAAAGGCCCGGACGGCAGGTCCGGGCCTTCGGTGTCTGGTCGCAAGGCCGCGCAGGGCTGCGGAACCGGCCGGGCGGACTACTCGTCCTCCTCGGGCTGCGCCTCCGGGGGCGCGAGTCCTTCGAGGCCCTTAAGCAGCTCTTCCTCGGTCATGCGCTCGACGGCGACCTCGGTGTCGTCGGCGTCCACCGTGGCTCCGGCCGAGCCGATCAGCGGCACGGTGTCGGGTTCCGGCTCGTCCACCTCGACGAACTTTTGCAGCGAATGCACCAGTTCCTCGCGCAGGTCTTCCGGCGACACGGTCTGGTCGGCGATCTCGCGCAGCGCCACCACCGGGTTCTTGTCGTTGTCGCGGTCGATGGTCAGGGGCGAGCCGGACGAGATGGTCCGCGCCCGGTGCGCCGCCAGCAGAACCAGGTCGAAGCGGTTATCGACCTTGTCGATGCAGTCTTCCACGGTGACACGCGCCATTGACTGTCGCTCCGGTGTTCAGGGCCAAATTGGGTGCTGTCCCCGCTAGGTATAGGGGCGGGCCCGATTTCGCAAGAGCGAAATTGGGGAACCCGCCGCCACGCCGCACCCCTGCCGGCCTCGCGGACGGGGCGCGCCGCCCCCGTTCGGCGCGCATCGGCCGCGCGATGCAAGGCATCCGTGCGATCCGGGGCCGTCGATCATTTGACCACACGCGAAGCGACAAGAAATTGCTTCAAACCGGTATTACAAAATCAAGCATCACCACCGCGACCCTATTGCGTCGTCGCGCGGACCGTGGTGTCTGATGCCACGCTTCAAAACGCGCGAACTCAAGCTTTGAGCGTGCCGAACAGCGCAGCGCACGCGCTGAGTGCATCGGTGAACATCACACGACATCTGTATGGAAGATTGATGCGAGCAAACTCGAATAAAATTGCCTTGTTCATCGATGGCGCCAACCTTTACGCCACGGCGAAGGCACTGGGATTCGACATCGACTACAAGCGCCTGCTGAACGAGTATCAAAACCACGGCACACTGCTGCGCGCGTTCTACTACACTGCCGTCATCGAGGATCAGGAGTATTCCTCGATCCGCCCGCTGATCGACTGGCTCGACTACAACGGCTACACCGTGATCACCAAGGCCACCAAGGAATTCGTCGATGCGGGCGGTCGCCGCAAGGTGAAGGACAACATGGACATCGAGCTCGCGGTCGATGTCATGGAACTGGCCGAGCATGTCGATCAGGTCGTGCTGTTCTCCGGCGACGGCGACTTCCGCTCGCTGGTCGAGGCCGTGCAGCGGCGCGGCGTGCGCGTCACCGTGGTCTCGACGATTTCGAGCCAGCCGCCGATGGTCGCCGACGAACTGCGCCGCCAGGCCGACGTGTTCACCGATCTGGCCGACCTGCAAAGCCGGATCGGGCGCGACCCGGCCGAGCGCGCCAGCCCGCGCGAGCCGCGCCACCATACGCCGCGCTTCCTCCAGCGCAGCACCACGCCTTCGCACGGAGAGCACGACGATTTCGACGACTGACGCCGCGCCGCTGACGCGAGCCGGCCCATCGCATCACGCGACCGAGCCCGACCGCGATTGCCCGCTCTGTCCGCGGCTCGTGGCCTTCCGCGAGGCGGCGCGGGCCAAGGCGCCCGACTGGTTCAATGCCCCGGTGCCGTCCTTCGGCGGCCGCGATGCCGCACTGCTGGTCGTCGGGCTGGCGCCCGGCTTGCAAGGCGCCAACCGCACCGGGCGGCCGTTCACCGGCGACTACGCCGGCGAACTGCTCTATGCCACGCTGATCGAATACGGTTTTGCGCGCGGCCCCTATCACGCCTCGCCCGACGACGGCTTGCGGCTGATCGACTGCCGCATCACCAACGCGGTGCGCTGCGTGCCGCCGCAGAACAAGCCGCTGCCGATCGAGATCAACACCTGCCGAAGCTTTCTCGTCGCGACGCTGCTCGACATGCCGCGCCTGCGCGCCATTCTCGCGCTCGGCCGCGTGGCGCACGACTCCACCGTCAAGGCGCTCGGCCTGCGCGGCCGTCAGGCGCCGTTCGGCCACGGCGCGGTGCACGAGGCCGGCCGGGTGCGCCTGTACGACAGCTACCATTGCTCGCGCTACAACACGAACACCGGCGTGTTGACGGCAAAAATGTTTTCCGACGTGTTCGCGCGCATCCGCGCCGATGTGGGTTAGTCGCTCAACCCGCGCACGACCCTGTCAGCCGGCGACCCGCCCCCTCACCGCGTTGGCGCGCGCCGAGGTGACGATGCGGCCGGACGCATCCGTCGGCAGTTTTGCCCGCACCCGCTCCTTCAAGCCTTTCGCCACATCCGGCGGCAACGCCTCGATGGTCGCGGACGTGCTCGACCCCTTCATGCTGATCGCCCAGAACTCGTCGAAATCGGCGAAGCCGCGCGACACCTCGATCTGCCGGGTCTCGACCTCGCGCAAGCCCGCGCCGTGCCACAGGTCGCGCATGGTTTCGAGCCGCGACGCATCGGCGCTCGGCGGCCGCGGCGGCACGCGGCCAAGTGCGCGCAATTCGGCGAGGATCGGCTCCAGCGGAAAACCGTAGCCGTACATGTCCCAGGCATAGGCGGCGACCAGCCCGCCGGGCGCGACCGCCCGCGCCATCTCGGCGACGCCCTTCGCAGGATCGGGCACGAAGAAGATCACCAGCGCCATCGCGGCAACGTCGAAGCTGTCGTCGGCAAACGGCAGCGCCATCGCGTCCCCGAGCCGGAACGCAACCTGGCTCGCGGACGCCCGCGAGCGGGCAAAGGCAAGCTGCGCTGCCGAGGGATCGATGGCCTCGATTGCGGCCGGCGCGCACCGCTCGACGACGAGATCGGTGAAGGCGCCGTTGCCGCAGCCGACGTCGATCCAGCGCAAGCCGGCCGCCGGATCGAGCCAGTCGAGAAATACCGTGCCGACCAGCCGGCTCCACACGCCCATGAACTGCTCGTAGGCGCTGCCGTCGTTGAAACTGATTTGCGGCTCGCTCATGCGATGTTCCTCCCGGGCGGAACGCGTCGCGATAGCCGGCCCGACGCGGCCTCAGCCGCGTGCCCGCAGCAGCCGCCCCTTCTCGCGATCCCAGTCGCGCTTCTTCTCGCTGTCGCGCTTGTCGTGCAGCTTCTTGCCCTTGGCGAGCGCGAGTTGCAGCTTGGCGCGGCCGCGCTCGTTGAAATACAGTTTTAGCGGAATGAGCGTCATGCCCTGCCGCTCCACCGCGCCGGTCAGCCGGTTGATCTCCTTGCGATGCAGCAGCAGCTTGCGCGGCCGGCGCGGCTCGTGGTTGAAGCGGTTGGCCTGAAGATATTCAGGGATATTGGCGTTGACCAGCCAGATCTCGCCACCGCGCGCATCGGCATAGGATTCGGCGATGGTCGCCTTGCCGGTGCGCATCGACTTGACCTCGGTGCCGGTCAGCGCGATGCCGGCCTCAAGGGTATCCTCGATCGCGTAGTTGAATCGCGCCTTGCGGTTTTCGGCGACCACCTTGATGGCGCGCTCGTTCTTGTCTGCCATGATGATGTCAGCCGGGCGATCGACGGTTCCGAGGCCGGCCTCGCGGCCGGCT
>JBDHSY010000245.1:0-5197 GCA_039808405.1 Xanthobacteraceae bacterium | reverse complement strand
GGCCGAGGCGATCCGGGCCGCATCCGGAATCAGCGCCTTCTCGAGCGGCGGCGAATAGGCGATCGGCATGTCGGGCACGGTGACCCGGCGCACCGGCGCGCGAAGCAGGCCAAAGCCCTCGTCGGCGGCAATCGCCGCGATCTGGCTGGCCGCGCTACAGGTGTCGCGTGCCTCGTCGACGATCACGAGCCGCCCGGTCCGCGCCAGCGACTCCAGGATGGCGCCCTTGTCGAGCGGAAACAGGGTTTGCGGATCGATCACGTCGGCATCGATCCCCTCTTGCAGCAACTCCTCCGCCGCCCTGAGCGCCGGGCGCACCATCGCGCCGATCGCCACGAGGGTCAGATCGCCGCCGTGCCTGAGGGTTCGCGCGCGGCCCAAAGGCGCGAGGATCTCGCCCTCGGGAACGTCGCCCTGTTCGCCGGTCCGGCTCGCCGGCTGCAGGAAAACCACCGGGTCGTCGCAGCGGATCGCGGACTTCAGCAATCCCTTGGCGCTGATCGGCGACGACGGAGCCACGACGTACAGCCCCCCCAGATTCATCAGCGCCGGATGCGGATTGTCGGAATGCTGTGCCGCCGAGGAGTGCCCGCCGCCAGCAAAGGCAATATACACGATCGGCAGCTTGATCCGGCCGCCGCTCATGGTGGCCAGCTTGGCCGCCTGGTTGGCGATGGCGTCGAACCCCGTGTACAGAAAATTCGCGTACATCATATGGCAGATGACCCGGTATCCCGCCGCTGCCGCCCCGACGGCGATGCCGGTGATGGCCGCCTCGGAGATCGGCGTGTCGCGCACGCGATCGCGACCGAACCGATTGCGGATGCCGCGCGTGTCGCCGAACACGCTGGAGCCGACATCCTCGCCGATCAGGATGACGCGCTCGTCGCGCTCCATCTCCTCGATGATGGCGTCGTTGATCGCGTGGATGGTACGCTTACGCGGCATCGCCAGCCCTCAGCACGAAGGTCTCGAGCATGTCCGGCACCGGCCACGGATCGTCGCCCGCGGTGGCGGCGGCGGCGGCGACCTCATCGTCCAGCTCGCGCTCGATCCGCTGCAACTCGTCCTCGCTGCCGAGGCCGGTCTCGATCAGGCGACGGCGGAACATCAGGACCGGATCGCGGCGTCGCCGCTCGGCAACCTCCTCATCCGAACGATAGGCTTCCTTCAGGAACGCCTTTTCCCCCTCGACGTGACCATGAAACCGATAGGTCTCGGCTTCGATCAGGGTCGGGCCACCGCCGCGCCGGGCGCGCCCGATCGCCTCGCCCGCCGCCTGCCAGACGGCCAGCGGATCGTTGCCCTGAACTCTCGCTGCGGGAATGCCGAACGGCGCCGCGCGGTCGGAGATCGTTCCGGCGTTGACCGCGGCCGTCGGCGAGAATTCCGAATAGCCGTTGTTCTCGCAGCACAGCACTAGCGGCAGCTGCCACAGCGCCGCGATATTGAGAGCCTCGGACAGAACCCCCTGCGCCGCCGCGCCGTCCCCGAAAAACGCCACCGCGACACGGTTGCGACGATCGAGCTGGGCGGCCAGCGCCGCGCCGGCGGCCAGTGCGATCCCGCCGCCGACAATCCCGTTCGCGCCCAAAATTCCGCGATCGAAATCGGCGACGTGCATCGAACCGCCCATGCCGCCGCAGATTCCCGTCGCCCGGCCGTACACTTCGGCAAACATGGCGCGCAGATCGCCGCCCTTCGCCAGATAGTGCCCGTGCCCGCGATGAGTGCTGGTCATCAGGTCGCCCTCGTCGAGATGGGCGCAAACCCCGACGGCGACCGCTTCCTGGCCGATATACAGATGCACCGGGCCGGGCAGCAGCCCGGCCTTGAAGTCGGACGCGAGTTGCTCTTCGGCTTTCCGGATCAGCGCCATGCGCCGGTACAGCGCCATCTGGAGCGCGCGCGCTGGAGCGGCAGATGTCATCGGATGGCCTCGCGCAAAGTAAAGGCTCCGCGCCTGTGTGAAGACGCGGAGCGGATCGATCAGACCTTGGCCAGTTCGTCCAGCCGGGTCTTCAGCCAGGCTTTCTGCACGGCGCCGACCTTGGCCAGATGCGAGCGATCGGTATAGAGGCTCATGTGATCGACGCCCTGAACCGAGGCAAACGACTTGTTCGGGTTGGTGATGGCGTTGAACGTTTCGGCCTCGAGATCGGCCGAGGTGATGTTGTCGCCGGCGGCGAGCGTCATCAGGACCGGGGTCTCGACGATACGGCTGGCAAACGGGCTGACCTTGTAGTTCAGCAGCAGCTCCACCGACTCGATGGTGTTGCGATGCTCGTGGCGCGGCGCCTCGTTCTTCTTGATGCCCTCGAAACCGGTGTAGACGTGCGGGAACGGCCACGCCGACAACTCCTCGAACGGCTTGAGCGTCGACATCGGCATGTAGCCGCCCGCCTCGCCCTTCTGCCGCTTGCGGCGATCCTCGAGCAGCAGCTTGTTCAGCTGCGCAAAGCGCGTCTCGCCATGGCAGCGGCGCATGGTATTGAAACCATCGACGACCGGAATCGTCGAGATGGCGAATGCCGGCCGCGGATCGATCGCGGCGACGACGAGGACGTGGCCGCCGCTGTAGGAAATGCCCCAGACGCCGGTCTTCTTGTGATCGATGCCGGGCAGGGATTCGGCAAAGCTCAGCGCGTTGCGATAGTCCTCGATCTGGCCCCATGGATCGATGTGCTGGCGCCGCTCGCCCGTGCTTTCGCCAAAATTGCGGTAGTCGAAACGTAGCGTCGCGCATCCGAGCTCGTGAAACGACTCGGAATAGTGCGGCATCACGATTTCCTTGGTGTAGCACCAGCCGCCGGCCATGATGACCAGCGGGACATCCCCCTTGGCATTCTTCGGCATCGTCAGCACGCCGACGCAGGTATCGCCACAGCTATTGAACTTGACAGTTTCAGACATCGCTTTCTCCCGGTTTTATATTCTCGCAAGGCCGGTCTGCCGGCTCGCTGGTCAACGCTTCCGTCCCGTCCGTTGCCGCCTTGGGATGCGGTCAAGCCGCTGCCGACGGCAGGAAATTCCACAGGCGAGGATGACCGGATCGATATCAAAGGTCAATAGAATAATGAACCACTATTCTATTGCGCCCGGACGCGACCGCCGCAACCGGCCCGCTCCCGCATCGCGCAGAAAGCAGGATCGTCCGATCGGAAGAAACGAGGAATGGGCCGACGCCGCCGCTGCCGGCTATCGCCGCTGCAAGCCGTAGCGGATCAGATCGAGATAGACCCGCGAAATCGCGGCCGGCAGCCGCCGCGAGCCCTCGCTCGACACCACGTATCGCGTCGAGAGGTAATGACGGGCGGCCATGGCAATGAACGCCAGGATCGGCAATTCGTGATCTTCATAGGCGCGGAGTTGTCCCTGCGCCTTGCTGCGTCGCATCGCGGCGACATAGCGCGCGGTCAGATCGGCGATATGCCGCAGATAGCTTTCGGAAGCCCACACCGCCGCCTCCGTCTCGATGCGGATATACCAGGGGCTGGCGTGGAGATAGTCGAAGAAGGCGTGGAAGCCGCGCTGCTCCAGCTCCAGAAAGGACGTGCTGCCTCGCGTCGCCCGGCGGACGTGGTCAAGCATTTCCGTCCTGACATGCGTGAGGACCTCGTCGAGCAACTGCTGCCGCGAAGGGAAATGGCCGTAGAACGTGCCGACCGCGACATTCGCCGCCTCGGTAATGCGGGCGACGGTGGTCGCCTGATAGCCATGATCGTGAACGAGCCGCGCCGCCGCCTGCAACAGCACGGTCCGGGTGTCGCCGGGCTTGCCCGCCGATGCCCGCTTCCTGGCTGGCCTGATCGGCGAACCCGATCGGGCAGCGTCCGCCTCGCCCAGACCGAACCGAATGAACTTGACGTAGGTGTCGACCGCCCAATCGGGTGGCGCCTTCGGCTTGCCGGGCCCGGCCTGCTGGCTGAGGCCGATGGCGATATGGCCGCGCGCGCCTGACAATACTTCGGCGATCACCCTGAAAGCCGCATCGCTCTGCGGACGGATCTGACCCTGCGCCTGCGCGCGGCGCAGCGCCCCGACATAGCGACTTTCGATATTGCTCATGTGCTGCGCGTGGCTTTTCGGCGCGGCGATCTCGGCCTCGGTCAGCACGCGCAGAAAATATGGATTGCGCCGCAAATAGGCAAAGAAAGCCAGAAACATGCGCCGCTCATGCTCGAAATAGTCATCCGAGCGCTGCACGTTGCGGCCGAGCGCATCGAGCAACTGGACGCCGGCGGTCGGCAGCAGTTCCTCGAGCAGCTGCTGATGCGTGTCGAAGTAGGAATAGAATGTGCCCTGGGCGACGCCGGCGGCCTCGGTGATCCGCGACACGGAAGCTCTCGCATAGCCCTGCTGCGACACCACCCGCATCGCCGCCTTCATCAGGGCCTCACGGGTGGCGCGGGTTTGCTGTTCGCGTGTCCGCTTGGTCGGCGTTCGAGCTCTGATCCCTGGCATTTTCTTGGCTAATTCTGTCGGATATCTGTGTGCGCAGCAAGTTCTTACGAATTTTTCCGGCGGCCGTATAGGGAAGACTGGTAACGATCTCAAGGCGCTCGGGGTATTTCTGCCGGGCAAGGCCGCTGGCCCGAAGAAGCTCCTGCATGGCCTCGAAGTCGAAGGCGGCGCCGCTTTTCAAGGTGACGAACGCACAGCAGGTCTCCCCGAGCCGGGGATGCGGCATTGCGACGACGGCAGCCTCGCGGATTGCCGGATGCGTGTACAGTACGTCCTCGATTTCTTTCGGACTCAGATTCTCGCCGCCGCGGATGATGATGTCCTTCTTGCGGCCCGTCACCGTCAGGCAGCCGTCCGGGCTCTGCACCGCAAGATCGCCCGTCCGGAAAAATCCGTCGCCGTCGAAGGCTTCCCGATTGTGCTCGTCGAGGACGTAGCCCACCATCAGCTCGGGGCCGCGCGCAACGATCTCGCCCTCCTCGCCCGGCCCGACCTCGCGACCGGCGTCGTCAACCAGACGCACCTCGTGGCCGACGATGTAACCGTCGGTTTGCGAGCGCGCCTGCTGCCGGTTGCGATCGGCGATCCCCAGCGTCACCGTCGGCGCCTCCGTGCTGCCGTAGACGCGGAACGAAATGCACCGCTCGAAGGCGGCATCGGCGGCGAGCACGGTCTCGGGCGGCACCGGCGCGCCGCCACAGGGAAAGTAGCGCAGGCTGGGAAGCGGTCGCCG
>JBDHSY010000244.1:0-5218 GCA_039808405.1 Xanthobacteraceae bacterium | reverse complement strand
GCCCCCCCCCCCCCCCGGGGGCGCCGCCGAGAAGACCGGACGCCCCGATGCCCCCCCCCCCCGCCGCCGAATCGGCGGGGGACGACAGCCGCGCGCCGAGCGCCACCAGCGGGCGGGTCGCGCGCTGGGCCCATTCGGGCACCAGCAGCGCCACACCGAACAGCGCCAGCAGCGCGATGGCGACAATGCGGCCGTAGCGGTTGGCCTCGACCGCCCAGTTGCCGGCGACCGCCGCGAGGCTCGCGACCACCGCGAAGGTCAGCGCCATGCCGATCAGCATCGGCAGCCCGTTGCGGGCGAACGACCGGTCGGCGCGCGCGAACACGAACGGCAGCACCGGCAGAATGCACGGGCTCACAATGGTCAAGACACCGGCGAGGTAGGCAGCGGCGAACAACAGCATGGCGGACGGATATTCCAATGACCGGGCGGACGGCAGCTTATCGCGCCGCGTCGCCGCCACATCTTCACAATCGCGTTGGCGCAAGCCGCGCCTGCGCCGCATCGCCGTTCGCTCAAAATGGAATCGATTGATCTTTGGTATCGCTAGAGCCGCCTGCCGTTTCACGCTATAGGAGTGTGCGGGACGACAAAACAACCGCTGGGGACCGAGTGGTGGCCGACAGGAAGACGTTGCAGCGGCGCGACGCGATCGACGACGACATCCGCCAGCTGTTCGAAATCAGAGCCAACGGCATTCTCGCCTTCATCGACTGCGACGCGGAGAAACGCGCCAAGCTGCGCGCCGCCATCGTCGATGCGATGCTGTGGGCGCAGACGCAGAAATAACTTTCAAGCCTTGCGCCGCCACGTCCTGCGCCGTCGCGGCTTGTGTGCAAGCTCGGACATCGCGGGCTCGGCCGCACGGTAGGCATCGAGCATCGCATTGAAGCTCGCCAGCATCGCGGTCTCGATCTCGGGCCGCCGCTCCAGCCGCGCCATCAGCATCGCCGCCGCCTCGATGGTGGACAGGCCCTCGCGGCGCGGCTCGCGGCGCAGCCGGCCGTAGCGCGAGGGCTGCTTCGGCGCCAGCACGACGCGGCGGCATTTCAGGAGCCATGCGTTGCGCCACCACAGCGTCTTGGCCTGGCTCCAGGTGCCGTCGAGCACGATCACGCCCTCGATGTCGCGCAGCGCCGCGCGCTGGTCGGGCTCCGGCACGCCCTTGCGATCGACCGCGACGACGCCCGTCTCGCTGCGCAGCTTTTGCGCATCGACCGAGCCGAGATAGAGCACGGCGAAGCGCTGCGGATCGACGCTGCGGCCGAGAATCTTCGACAGGCTCGGCCACGACAGGCCGATTTTGAGCACCGCCCCCTCGACGTGCTGCGCGGCGAGCCGCGCGGTCGCCAGCATTTTGTCCTGTTCCTGCGGGTGCATCAGGATCACGAGCGTCAGCTTTGTCGCGACCGGCTCTACGCGGTCGCACACGCACAGCGCCGGCGGTTTTGCGCAGCGCGGGCAGATCTCCTGTTCTTCAAGCGGCGCAACGGGAGCTGCGTCTTCGGTCATCATGTTTGCATTACCTCTTCGAGAAACCCCGTCATTGCCGGGCTTGACCCGGCAATCCATCTTTTTTGAACGATGGACACGCGGGTCAAGCCCGCGTGTGACGGTGAAACGGACGTTCGACTTATTCCGCCGGCAGCGCCTGCGGCAGGCGCCCTTCCCGGCGGCGGCGGAAGCGGTCGATCAGCAGATAGATCACCGGCGTGGTGTACAGCGTCAGCACCTGCGACACCACGAGGCCGCCGATGATGGTGATGCCGAGCGGCCGGCGCAGTTCGGTGCCGGGCCCGACCGCCACCACCAGCGGCACGGCGGCGAGCAGCGCGGCCAGCGTCGTCATCAGAATCGGCCGGAAGCGCGCCAGACACGCCTCGAAGATCGCGGTTTCCGAGGTCAGCCCGCGCTGGCGTTCGCCCTCAAGGGCGAAATCGACGATCATGATGCCGTTCTTCTTGACGATGCCGATCAGCAAAATGATGCCGATGAAGGCGATCACCGTCAGCGGCAGGCCGGTGATCTGCAACGCCAGCAGCGCGCCCAGACCCGCCGGCGGCAGCGTCGAGATGATCGTCAGCGGGTGGGCGAGGCTTTCGTACAGCACGCCGAGCACGATGTAGACCGCGAGCAGCCCGCCGAGGATCAGCAGCGGCTGGCGGTTGGCGGTCTTGCGGAAGTCGGCGGCATTGCCCTCGAAACTGCCGCGGATGCCCTCCGGCATGTGCATCTCGTCGACCGCGCGCTGGATGTTGGCGGTCGCGACCTCCAGCGGCACGTCGGGCATCAGGCTGAACGACACGGTGGAGGACGGAAAGCCGGACTGGTGCGGCACCGACAGGGGCGACAGGTCGCGCGTGCGCGTCACCACCGCCGACAGCGGCACCTGCACGCCGTCGCTGCCGGCGACATAGATGCGGTCGAGGTCGGAGGGATCGTTCTGGAACGCCGGATCGATCTCAAGGATGGTCTGGTACTGGTTGCGGCTGGTGTAGATGGTCGAGATCTGGCGCTGCGAGAAAGCGTTGTTGAGCGCGTTGTCGATGTCCTGCACGCGCACGCCGAGCCGGGAGGCGGCCATGCGGTTGATCTTCAGCGTGAGTTGCAGGCCGCCCGGATCGCGGTCGCTGGACACGTCGGTGATGCCCTCCACCGTCTCCAGCCGCTTGGAGACCAGCGGCGCCCAGGTCTGCAACAGATTGAGGTCGGCGCTGGTCAGCGTGTACTGGAAATCGGAATCGCTCTGCCGGCCGCCGGCGCGGATGTCCTGCGCGGCGAACATGAACAGGCGGATGCCGGGGATATCGGAGAGTTTTGCGCGCAGGCGGTTGATGACGTCGGCCGTGCTGGCGCCGTCGCGCTCGGCCAGCGGCTTGAGGCTGATGAACATGCGGCCGCGGTTCTGCCCGCCGCGCCCGCCGGCGCCGCCGAGGCTGGAACCGATGCCGGATACCGCCGGGTCCGCCATCACGATGTCGGCGACGCGCTCCTGCAACGGCACCATGGCCTGAAACGACACGTCGGCGGAGGCGCGCGTCGCGCCGATGATCAGCCCGGAATCGTCGGGCGGAAAGTAGCCCTTCGGCACCTTGACGTACATCACCGTGGTCAGCACCACGGTGGCGACGAACACGACAAGCGTCAGCCACGGAAAACCCAGCACGACGCGCAGGCTGCGCTCGTAGAAATGCAGGGCGCGCCCCAGCGTGCCTTCGACCAGGCGGTCGAACCAGGTCTCGCGCGCCGAGATGCCGCTCTTGATGTAGTGGGCGCAGATCATCGGCGTGACCGTCAAGGCCACCAGCGTCGAGACCAGAATGGCGAACGTCAGCGTCAGCGAGAACTCGCGCAACAGCCGGCCGACCACGCCCTCCATGAAGATCAGCGGCGTGAACGCGGCAATCAGCGACAGCGAGATCGACATCACCGTGAAGCCGATCTGGCGGGCGCCGAGCAGCGCCGCCTGATACGGCGCCATGCCGCGCTCGAGGTTGCGGTACATGTTCTCGATCATGACGATGGCGTCGTCGACCACGAAGCCGACCGAGATCGCCAGCGCCATCAGCGACAGGTTGTTGACCGAGAAGCCGGCGAACCACATGCCGGCGCAGGTGCCGGCCAGCGCCAGCGGCACCGAGACGCCGGCGGCAATCGTCGGCGTGCCGCGGCGCAGGAACAGGAACACCACGACCATCACCAGCACCACGGTGGCGCCGAGCGTCCACTCCATGTCGTGAACGCTGGCGCGGATGGTGCCGGTGCGGTCCGACAATACCGAGATGTCGACGCTTTGCGGAATCCAGGATTTCAGCTCGGGCAGCAGTTCCTTGACGGCGTCGACGGTGGCGATGACGTTGGCGTCGGGCTGCTTGGTGATGATCAACAGCACCGCCGGCTGCTTGTTGTACCAGGCGATTGAGCGGCTGTTGCGGGCGCCGTCCTCGACCTTGGCGACGTCGGAGAGCCTGACCGCGTTGCCGTCCGCCGCCTTGACGATGATGTCGCGAAACTCGGCGGCGGTGCGCATCTGGCGGTTGAGCGCGATGGTCTCGCTCTGGCGCGCGCCGTCGAACAGGCCGACCGGCGCCAGCGGGTTGGCGGCGACGATGGCCGCGCGCACGGCGTCGGTCGAAATGCCGGCCGCCGCCAGCGCGCCGGGATTGAGACTGATGCGCACCGCCGGCTGGTCGGCGCCGCTGACCAGGACCTGCCCCACCCCCGGCACTTGCGAAATGCGTTGCGCCAGCACGGTGTCGGCGACGTCGTAGATCGCGCCCGACGTCATCGTCTTCGAGGTCAGCGCCACGATCAGCACCGGGGAGGCGTCGGGGTTGGCCTTGCGGAAGCGCGGCAGGCTCGGCAGGTCGGTCGGCAGGTCGCTCATCGCGGCGTTGATCGCCGCCTGCACGTCGCGCGCCGCGCGGTCGATGTCGCGGCCGATGTCGAATTGCAGCGTGATGCTGGTGGAGCCGAGCGAACTCGACGAGGTGAGCTGGTTGACGCCGGCGATCTCGCCGAGCCGCCGCTCCAAGGGCGAGGCCACCGTCGCCGCCATCACCTCGGGGCTGGCGCCGGGACGCGAGGCCGAGACGTTGATGATGGGAAACTCGACGCTCGGCACGCTGGCCACCGGCAGCACCTGATAGGCGACGAGACCGACCAGAAACAGCCCGATCGCCATCAGCGTGGTGCCCACCGGCCGGCGGATGAAGGGCTCGGAGATCGACATCAGCCGAGACCTTCGGTCGAGCCGGCGACCGGCGGCGCCGGCGACACCGGCGGCGGCACGGCGGCCTCGATCTTGCGGTTGAGGCGGTCGAGCGCGAGATAGACCACCGGCGTCGTGTAGAGCGTCAACAGCTGGCTGAGCAACAGGCCGCCGATGATCGACACGCCGAGCGGAAAGCGCAGCTCCGCGCCGGTGCCGCTTTCGATGGCGAGCGGCAGCGCGCCGAACAGCGCGGCCAGCGTCGTCATCATGATCGGGCGGAAACGCAACAGGCACGCCTGCACGATGGCATCATAGGCCGACATGCCCTGATGACGCTCGGCTTCGAGCGCGAAGTCGATCATCAGGATGGCGTTCTTCTTGACGATGCCCATCAACAGGATGATGCCGATCAGCGCGATCACCGACAGGTCCTCGCCGACCGCGATCAGCGCCAGAATGGCGCCGATGCCGGCCGAGGGCAGCGTCGACAGAATGGTGATCGGG
>JBDHSY010000243.1:0-5257 GCA_039808405.1 Xanthobacteraceae bacterium | reverse complement strand
CACCGTGATGGAATCGCCGGTGTGCACGCCCATCGGATCGACGTTCTCGATCGAGCAGACGATGATGCAGTTGTCGGCCTTGTCGCGCACCACCTCCATCTCGAACTCTTTCCAGCCGAGCACGGATTCCTCGATCAGCACCTCGTTGGTCGGCGAGGCGTCGATGCCGCGCTCGACGATCTCGATGAACTCCGCCTTGGTGTAGGCGATGCCGCCGCCGGTGCCGCCGAGCGTGAACGAGGGGCGGATGATGGCCGGCAGGCCGATCTCGTCCAGCGCGTGCAGCGCGTCGGGCAGCGTCTTGATCTGGATCGAGTGCGGCGACTTCAGCCCGATCTTGTCCATCGCCTCGCGGAAGCGGCCGCGATCCTCGGCCTTGTCGATGGCGTCGGCGGTGGCGCCGATCATCTCGACGTCGAATTTCTCCAGCACCCCCATCTTGCGCAGCGACAGCGCGCAGTTGAGCGCGGTCTGCCCGCCCATGGTCGGCAGCACGGCGAAGCCGCCCGGCGTGACGTAGCGCTCCTTCTCGATGATCTTTGCGACGATCTCCGGCGTGATCGGCTCGACATAGGTGGCGTCGGCCAATTCCGGGTCGGTCATGATGGTGGCCGGGTTGGAGTTGACCAGCACGATGCGGTAGCCCTCCTCCCTCAGCGTCTTGACCGCCTGCGTGCCGGAATAGTCGAACTCGCAGGCCTGCCCGATGATGATCGGGCCGGCGCCGATGATGAGGATGGTCGAGATATCGGTTCGTTTGGGCATCACCACTCCGCTCGATCGCCACCCGAAAAGAGAGGCGGCGATCCGATCAATTGCCGCGCAGGGCCGGCGGGGGCGCCGAATCGGCCCCTCGGTCCGCGGTCTTGAGGTTTCCGGGCACAAAAAAAGACGCGCTCTCGCGCGTCCCAAGCCGGGCGCAAGGGATCGTCCTGCGCGCGGCTGTGTCTAGACCAGTTTTTCAGGCCGGGGAAGGGGTTTTGGCCGCTCAAGGCCGGTCAGGCGTCCCGCCGGGGGTACGCCTTGGGGATATCCTCGCCTCGCGAAGGGGCGTTGGAGGCCCAGCCTGGGCTTGAACCAGGATGAGGAGCCTTTCACAGCTCCCGCGTCATATTCTTCCGCCACCGGGCCGGGCGGAAACATACCGGATTGCTGGCGGCGTGCATCTCTTACCGGAAATTAACCCTAACGTCCGCCCGGCTGCGGGGTGGCGACGAAGGTCATGCGGGCGGGGTTGTAGCCGATATTGGTTGGCGCGCGGGTCGCCGCAAAACCGGCCGCGGCCAGCCGCGCCTCGATCTCGGCTTCGGAAAAGTGCTGCAAGCCGAAGTGGCTGCGCAGCTGCCGGTAATCGGACAGGGCGGTGGCGGCGAGCCCGACCAGCGCGTCCTTGAGAAAACCGTGGCGGCGCGCGAAGCGCAACAGCGCCATGACGTCGGTGACGAGGCCGACATTCGGCCTGAGGATGTCGCCGAGCACCAGCCGGCCGGCGGGCTTCAGCGCGCGGCGGATCACGGCCAAGGCCGTGTCGAACTCTTCCGCCGTCATGTATTGCGCCACCGAATTCATCACCGCGAGGTCGACGGACTGCGCCTCGAGGTGGCGCAGGTCGTCGAGCGAGCGCACCTTGATGCGCAGGTCGGGCGCGAAGCGCGCGATCAGCCGGCCGCGCACGCCGGGCGCCGGCTCGGCCAGGATCAGGAGGCCGCAGGCGTTCGCCACCCGGCCGGCGGACAGCGCCTCGCCGCAGGCATAGTCCAGCACCACGGCGTCGGGGGAGGGGATGTAGGCGATGATGTCGTCGGCGATGACCTGGAAATGCAGGTCGCGGTGCCGCCGGCTGACATAAATGGTGTGGGTGGAATCGTAATAGTCGATCCAGTTGTCCATGGGGTGCCGGCTGGCGGCCTTCCTTTAGTTCCGGAGCTGGAACTGGCGATCCGGACATGCGTTTATAGGCCGGCGGCGCGGGCTGTCCATCGCCCGGCGCCGGCCTCGCGGTGTTTTTTTCACAAAGGAAGGCATTCCCGTGACCAAGCCAAAGAAATCGTCTTCGCCGAAAGTCGATCCCGCGCTCGATACGCCGACCGACATTGCCCCGGACGCCGTCGACGAGATCTCGGCGGCGCTCAACACCGTGCTCGCCGATACCTTCGCGCTGTTCCTCAAGACCAAGAACTTCCACTGGCACGTCAGCGGCCGGCATTTCCGCGATTATCATCTGTTGCTCGACGAGCAGTCGGCGGCGATCATGGCCACCACCGACGAGATCGCCGAACGGGTACGCAAGATCGGCGGCACCACGCTGCGCTCGATCGGCCACATCGCGAAGCTGCAGACGCTCGCCGACAACAACGAGGACTACGTGCCGGCGCGCGAGATGCTGCGCGAACTGATGAACGACAACAAGAAGGTGGTGGCGAACCTGCGCAAGGCGCACGAGATCGCCGACAGTCACGACGACGTCGCGACCGCGAGCCTTTTGGAGAATTTTATCGACGAGGCCGAGAAGCGCACCTGGTTCCTGTTCGAGGCGAGCCGCGAGGCCGGCGACAACGAGCGCTGATCGTTCGCCGGGGCCCGGCGCTCGTGTCCCGGACGCGGTGCGGCGTGCAACGCCGCGCCGCAGAGCCGGGACCGCCCCGGACGCCGTGGCTGGAGCGATCCCGGATCGGCGGCGCAGCATCCGGGATGCCGTCATGCCGCGCAGGCGATGGCGGGCCGTCGATGCCCCATTCGCTCTAGAGCGTTTTCAAGCGAAGCATGCCCTCGGGCTTGACCCGAGGGTGGAAACCGGCCTTCGCCGGGCCATAGCCGGCTCCGGCCCGGCGACGGCCGGTTCGCGTGAAGAAAACGCGATAAAACAAAAACCTAGAGCTTCGCTTCTGATTCCATCGCGAAAAAAGCTCTAGCCGAACAGCGCGTCGATCTCGTCCTGCGAGGCGTGGCCCTCGGCGTCCGGCGCCTTCGGCCCGTTGAGGAGACGCGCGTCGCCGACGCGGTCGTCCACGTCCACGGGCGCATGCGCCTTGATGGCATCGACGCCGCCCCAGATGTCCATCATGACGTTGATGTGATGCTCGATGAACTTCATCGTGGACATCACCTTGGAGATGCGCTGGCCGGTCAGGTCCTGGAAGTTGCAGGCCTCGAAGATCGCGACGACGCGCTCCTGAATGTCCTCGGTGAGGTGGGCGTGCTGCTCGGGCGCGGCGACCTTGGCCAGCATGCCGGCCGAGTGGTCGATCGCCTCCGCCGCGGCGAGGATCTGCTGCGTCGCCTCCTCGGTGCCGCCGACCACGGCGCCGAGTTCGCCGGTCACCTTGGCCATCTCCGCGCCGGAAAAGCTCTTGCCGTGCAGCACGGCGATTTCCTGCTTGGTGCGGTTGATCGCGGCATGGATCAGGTCCAGCTCGATCTTGAGCTTCTCGCACTGCGCGATCTGGGCGCGGTAGCTTTCCAGCACCGCCTTCGCGGCGACGAGCTCCGGCGTGACGCCGCCTTGCGGACCGCTGAACGATTGCGCCATCTGCCGGCGCAGCACGGCCAGCTCCGCCATGATCTCGTGGTGAAAGGGCGGATCGTCGTCAGCCGGTGCGGCGGCGCTCTCAATATCCTCGATGCGGAATCGCTTGCGGCGAACGGCCATTCGATGCCCCCGACAATGCCTGTACGTTCTCGTACCGCGCGGGGTTGTAGCGCATGCGGTTTAACGTCGGGTTCACGCGGGTTCCCGTTTGACGCCACGGTGGTCTGCGGCCTGCAAGCTGCGGTTAACCATGAGCGTGCGTCCTTCATCGAAAATAAACGCTGATCGCAGCATTCGCCGCCGCGCCGCGACATGGTGAATCCGTTTGGCGGCGATGTTTACCAAACCGATGGGCTTTTCTCCTTCACTGCGGGCGGGGTTGGCGCGCGCCCGTGCCTTGCGCGCGTCGTAACAGCAAGAGTGCATCGATGATGATGAGAGGTCTCGTCTCGTTCGCTGCCGCCGCGGCGTGGGTCGCGGGCGGCATTGGGCCGGCGTCCGCGATCGACGCGGGCTCGCAGCGCTCGCTCTATGCGGGCCACAATGCGCGCCAGGTCGAAGCGCCGCCGCAGATCGCCGTGCCGCGCTATGTCGCCGCGCGGCGCGAGGCGTCGCCGCAGCTCGGCGGCGGCTTCATCGAGTTTCTGTTCAGCGACGGCCGATCCGGCACGCCGCCGGGCGAGCCGCGCGCCTATCGCGAGCCGGCGGCGCCGGGTTATCCCGGCTATCCGGCCGCGCAGGGCTCGCTCGCCGCGCACGCGCATTACGGCGCGCCGGCCGAGCCCCGTTTCGATCCGCGCTACGAAAAGCAGATCGTCGCCTACAGCGGCCGCGAAGCGCCCGGCACCATCGTCGTCGATACGCCGTCGAAATATCTCTACCTCGTGCAGGAGGGCGGGCAGGCGCTGCGCTACGGCATCGGCGTCGGCCGCCCCGGCTTCACCTGGTCGGGCGTCAAGCACGTCACCGCCAAGAAGGAATGGCCGAGCTGGACGCCGCCGGCCGAGATGCTCAAGCGCCGCCCCGACCTGCCGCGCTTCATGGAAGGCGGGCCGGACAATCCGCTCGGCGCCCGCGCGCTCTATCTCGGCTCGTCGCTGTACCGCATCCACGGCTCCAACGAGCCATGGACGATCGGCACCAACGTGTCGTCGGGCTGCATCCGCATGCGCAACGACGACGTCATCGACCTCTACCGGCGCGTCGGCGTCGGCACCCGCGTGGTGGTGCTGTGACGGCGAATAGCGTTTTCAAGCGAAGTGGGGACCGGTTCGCGTCAAGAAAACGCGTCAAACCAAAATCAACAAGTTTTGCTTTTGATTCCGTCAAAAGCAAAACTCTAGGCGCGGTTCAGGCGAAGCCGCTGTCGTCGAAGTCGCCGTCGTCGAAATCGTCGTCCTCGTCGTCGCCGGCATCGTCGTAGCCCGCGTCGTCGTAGCCGGCGTGGTCGTAGCGGCCCTCGTCGCCGGCATCGTCACGGTCATGCCCGGCCTCCGCGGCGCGCTGCTCGCTGCCGCGGCCGTTGGAGCCGACATCGTCGAGCCCGGCATCGCGTGCCAGGTCGCCCTTGCCGGCGTCGTCGCCGCCCCACGGCCCGGCCCGGTTGCCGGCGGAGTCGGAGGCAAGGCCGTGGCCTTTCTCGCCGCCGCCCATCAGGTCGCGAATGCCGGTCATCAGCAGCGAGCCGCCGACCACGCCGGCCGCCGCGGCCGCCGCCGTGCCGAGGAA
>JBDHSY010000242.1:0-5274 GCA_039808405.1 Xanthobacteraceae bacterium | reverse complement strand
GACCTTGCCGCCGAGCCGGCGGACGCCCAGGCCGCCGAGCCCGATACCGAAGCCGGCGCCAAGCCCGATGCCAAGCCCGGCGCCGAAGCGAAAGCCGACGGCGAGGCCGGCGCGGACAAGGCGCGCAATGCCACGCCGCAGTCCGGCCCCGAGAGCGGCCGTGCCGGCAAGGCGGAAGCGCCCGCGGGCAACCTCCGCGCCGGCGCAGAGGCGATCCCGCCGACCGTGAGCGCCGCGCCCGACGGCACCGCACAGCCCTCCGGCGCAACGCCGGTGCTGGCGCAGGCGCACCTCGCCACCGCCGCAACCGCCACCCCGCAGGTCACGGTGATGCCGCCGGCGGTCGCGGTGCCGCCCGCCGGCCTTGCGCTCGCCATCGCCTCGCAGGCGCGGGCCGGCCACAGCCGGTTCGACATCCAGCTGGAGCCGGCCGAGCTTGGCCGCATCGACGTGCGGCTGTCGATCGACCGCCACGGCACCGTTACCTCGCACGTCGTCGTCGAGAAGGCGGAGACGCTCGACCTGTTGCGCCGCGACGCGCCGCATCTGCAACGCGCGCTCGACGACGCCGGGCTGAAAACCGGCAGCGGCGGATTGCAGTTCAGCCTGCGCGACCAGACCCCGCAGCAGCGCGACGACGGCGGCAGGGCGACACGGCCGCGCATCGTGATCGCCGACGACGTCATCGCCGCCGAGACCGCCGGCCGCAACTACGGCCGCCCGCTGCACGCCAGCAGCGGTCTCGATATCCGAGTGTAGGAGAAAACGATGGCCGTCGAAGCCACCATGCCGAACTCCGTCGTCTCCGCGCCCGCGCCGGTGACGGCCGACAGCAAGAAGGCCGCCGAAAGCGCCCGGTCGAGCGGCATCGCCGACAATTTCCAGACTTTTCTGACGCTGCTGACGACGCAGCTTCAGCACCAGAACCCGCTCGATCCGCTCGACACCAACCAGTTCACGGCGCAGCTCGTGCAGTTCGCGCAGGTCGAGCAGCAGTTGCGCGCCAACACGCAGCTCACCTCGCTGGTCGAGTTGCAGACCACCGCGCAGGCGACGCAGGCGCTGGCCTTCGTCGGCGCCACCGCGGTGGTGGACGGCCGCACCGCCGCCCTCAAGGACGGCATGGCGACCTGGGCGGTCAACGTCGCAAAACCCTCGACGCTCAACGTCACCATCAACAACGAGATGGGCCAGACCGTGTTCACCGGCGAGTATCCCGCCGAGGTCGGCGACCAGACGTTCGTGTGGGACGGCAAGGGCAAGGACGGCACGCAGTGGCCGGAGGGCAACTACACGATCAGCGCCACCGCCAAGGACGCCTCGGGCCAGAGCGTCGCGGTCAGCACGCAGATCTACGGCGTGGTGGATTCCGCCGACCTCACCCAGTCGCCGCCGTTGCTGTCGATCGCCGGCCAGACGTTTACGACGGACAAGATCCAGAAGATCGTGCGGCCGGGCGGGTAATCCCGCCTCCCTTCACCTCCCCGCACCCTACCCTTCCCCGCACCCCTACCCTTCCCTCCCCCGCGCGCGGGGGAGGGATCAAGGGAGGGGGCATCCCTTAGTGAGTGCCCGTGTCCCGGGCGCGGCGCAACGCGAAGCGACGTGGCGCAGACCCGGGACCGTTGCAACCGTTATCGTTCGTCGCGATGCCGGATCAGCGACACGGCACGCTATGCCCGATCGCATCCGGCATACCGGACCGTAATCGGAGAGACACGGACAGGTGGCGATCCCTTATCCGCTTTTTGCGTCGCGCCGGAGCCGCGCCATGCTGTCGCCGGCAAGGGTGGCGACCGTCGCCGGATCGGCGGGAAAATCGGCGGCGAGCCAGGCGTCCTCGGCCAGCGCCAGCACGCGCCCCAGCTCCGGCCCCTCGGCGACGCCGCGGGCGATGAAATCGGCGGCCTTCAACGGAAACTCCGGTGCCTGCCAACGCTGCGGCAGCGTGAGAAAATCGCGCCAGCGCGCGGGATCGGTGCCGCGCCCGGCACGCGCCCAGGCCAGCAGCAGCCGCTCGTGGTAGCACTCCGGGCCGATGCGGTAGAGCCGCCGCCGGGCGGTCGCCTCGTCCATGTCCTTGAGCCGCCACCAGCGATGCCCCATGGCGTCGAGCCGCCTGGCCTCGGCGTTGGAGAGCCGCAGCCGCTGCGCCAGCCGGCGCGCGTCCTCGGGCACCGCGACGGCGAGCGCGCCGAGCCGGCGGATCGGATCGGCATCGAGGCCGAGCAGGCGCTCCACCTCGATCATCGCCGCGAGCGCGCCGTGATAGGCGACCCCGCCGAGAATGCGCACCAACAGCCCGCCGTCGTCCATGGCGACCAGCGCGTCCGGTGCGCCCGGCGCCACCATCAGTTTCAGCATCTCCATGCGGATGCGCTCGGCGGACAACGCGGTGAGCCCCTCGCGCGCCGCGATGCAGGCGAGCAGCGCCGGCCGGTCGAGGTCGCCCGCGCCGAACGCGGCATGGATGCGGAAGAAGCGCAGGATGCGCAGGTAGTCCTCGGCCAGCCGCGTCGCCGGATCGCCGATGAAGCGCACCCGGCGCGCCGCGATGTCGGCAAGCCCGCCGACGGTGTCGTGCACCGTGCCGTCGGGCGCGACCGACAGCGCGTTGATGGTGAAATCGCGCCGCGCGGCATCGCTCGCCCAGTCGCGGCCGAACGCCACCTTGGCCTTGCGGCCGTAGGTCTCGACGTCCTGCCGCAGCGTCGTCACCTCGACCGGCTGGCCGTCGATGACAAGCGTCACCGTGCCGTGCTCGATGCCGGTCGGCACCGTCTTGAAGCCGGCCGCGCGTGCCCGCGCCATCACCGTCTCCGGCAGCGCCGTGGTGGCGACGTCGATCTCGCCGACCGGCAAGCCCATCAACGCGTTGCGCACCGCACCGCCGACCACGCGCGCGTCCTCGCCGTCGCGGTCGAGCAGCGACAGCGCTTCCGCCGCCGGTCCCTGCGTCAGCCAGGCCGCGCCACGCAGCGACGGCATGGCGCTCACTTGGTCACTCCGCGGATCAGCTTGCCGTTCTCCAGATGCGCCGGCGCATAGGTGGACGCCGGCGGCGCGCCGGAAAACTGCGCCAGCAGCACGAGGCTGATGGTCACCAGCACGAACGCCGCGATCGTCAGCTTGACGAGGGTGCGCAGCGGCCATGAATCGCGGTGAAGCACCTGTGTACGGCTCGCCAGCAGGACCACCGCATAGACGGCGAACGGGATGAGAAAGATGCCGATTTCGGTGAGGACGGGGCGGATCATGCAAGAACGATCCGCTCGTAGAGCCGGCGCAGGATGCCGGCGGTCGCGCCCCAGATGTAGCGTTCGGCGAACGGCATCGCGTAATAGGAGCGCATCGCGCCGCGAAATTCGCGGCTGTGAAGCTGATGGTTGCCGGGGTCCATCAGGAACGACAGCGGCACCTCGAAGGCGTCGTCCACCTCGGCCGGATTGATGTGCAGGTCGAAGCCCGGCTGCACCCGCGCCACCGTCGGCAGGATGCGGTAGCCGAAGGTGGTGCCGTAGAGATCGAGATAGCCGACCGGCTCGACGAAGGTGCGCGACAGTCCGATCTCCTCCTCGGCTTCGCGCAGCGCCGCATCGAGCGGGCTTTTGTCGGTGGCGTCGATCTTGCCGCCGGGAAAGGCGATCTGCCCGGCATGGTCGTTGAGGTGGGCCGAGCGCAGCGTCAGCAGCACCGTCGGCTCCTCGCGCGCCACCACCGGGATCAGCACCGCCGCCGGCCGCACCGGCCGCTCCTCGGCGATGATCCGCAGCATGCGGTCGGTGTCGTGATCGCCGCTCATCGGCGCGATCGCCGGATCGGTCAGGGCCGGCGGCACGTCGAACTTCAGCCGCTCGCGGGCGCGCGCGAAAAAGGTCGCGGAATCGACCAGCGCCGCCTCCTGCGCGTCACGGCTCACGGCGTCATGGCTCACGGCGTCGCTCACCCCGCCGCTCCCGCCTCGTCCGCGGTGGCCATCGCGAAGAACGTCCCTGCCGATGCAACGCCGAACATCATGCGCCCATCGACCATCCGTTGCCGCCCCATGTCAACCAGATCGTAGTAGAGCGCGCGCGTCACCTTGGCCCACAGCCCGGCCCGGACGTGGAGGTAGGGCACGAGGCCGCCGTCGTCCCGCGTCTCGAAACGCAGGCCATGGGCCGCGTCGCATGTCACCTCGTCGCCGACATTGGTGCGGAACCTGAGCACGCGGGCCTCGCCGTCCCCTTCGGCCGTCATGGCAACCGCGAGGAACGGCGCATCGTCCACCCGGATGCCGACCTTCTCGACCGGCGTGACCAGAAAGTACCTGTCGCCCTCGCGCTTGAGGATGGTCGAGAACAGCCGCACCAGCGCCGGCCGCCCGATCGGCGTGCCGAGATAGAACCAGCTGCCGTCGGCGGCGATGCGCATGTCGAGGTCGCCGCAGAACGGTGGATTCCACAGGTGGACCGGCGGCAGCTCGCCGCGCTCGGCCCGCGCCGCCGCGGCCGTCAGCCCGTCCAGATCCTGCGCCGCCGCCTGCCCTTGCTTCGCCATGGTTTGACCAGAACCTTGCCGTCCGCGGAACGTTTCCGGCCGATACGAACATGACCCGCCGGCCGAGTCTCCATTTCGTGATCGGGCCTATCGCCCCGGCCAGCTAATGTGGGATAGCTGACCGGTGGAGAGAGCCCGCGCCCGTCCCAATATAAGGGCGCGCGGGCCGCGATACAAAACACCCGCGCGCGCCCCGCGCGGCACGGTTCATGGAGCAGGCGATGGCTGGCGCAAACAGTGCTGAAACCCTCGAAGACGCGGCGGTGCGTTCGGCCGAACAACTGGCCGCCGACGTCCGCGCCGCCAAGGCGGCGATTTCCGCGGTGATCTTCGGGCAGGAGCGCGTCATCGACAACACGCTGGTGACGATCCTCGCCGGCGGACACGCGCTGCTGATCGGCGTCCCGGGCCTCGCCAAGACCAAGCTGGTCGAGACGCTCGGCATCACGCTCGGCCTCGATGCCAAGCGCATCCAGTTCACGCCGGACCTGATGCCGTCCGACATTCTCGGCGCCGAGGTGCTCGACGAGGCAAGCAGCGGCCGCCGCTCGTTCCGCTTCATCGCGGGACCGGTATTCGCCCAGCTCCTGATGGCCGACGAGATCAACCGCGCCAGCCCCCGCACGCAGTCGGCGCTGTTGCAGGCGATGCAGGAGCAGCACATCACCGTCGCCGGCGCGCGCCACGACCTGCCGCGGCCGTTCCACGTGCTGGCAACGCAGAACCCGCTCGAGC
>JBDHSY010000241.1:0-5274 GCA_039808405.1 Xanthobacteraceae bacterium | reverse complement strand
CATGAGAACAGCAGCAGGATGCCGAGCAGCACGAAGAATCCCGGCACCAGCACCGACGACAGGATCAGGAGCAGGTAGAGTGAGGGTATCGCGGTCCAGACCTCGATGAAGCGCTGGAAGGCGAGATCGACCCAGCCGCCGAAATAGCCCTGCACACCGCCGGCGGCGATGCCGATGACCGACGACACGATGGTCAGGCAAAGCCCGAACAGCACCGAGATCCGGAATCCGTAAATCAGCCGCGCCACCACGTCGCGGCCCTGATCGTCGGTGCCGAGCCAGTTGTATTCGAGATCGCGGCAGCCCGTGAGGTGCTTGCGCTGCACCACGTCCTTGCATTCAGCCTCGGTCAAAAGCCAGGTCGGCTTCGAGGGCGCCGGCGTCGGCAGATCGAGGTTGTGGGTGTCGTAGGAATAGCGGATCGGCGGCCAGACGATGGTGCCGCCCTTGTCCTTGATCAGCTTCTGCAGATAGGGGTCACGATAATCGGCGGCGGTCTCAAAATCGCCGCCGAACGCGGTTTCTGGGTAAGTCACGAACGCCGGAAAATAGAAATGGCCGTCCATGTGGATCAGAAACGGCCGGTCGTTGGCGATCAATTCCGCAAATAGCGAAATGAAAAACAGGATCAGGAATATCCAGAGCGACCAGTAGCCGCGCCGGTTCGCTTTGAAATTCTGCCAGCGGCGGCGGTTGAGCGGCGACAGGCGGAGCCGATGCGGTCCCGGCGGCACAGCTTCGCCGAGCGGCGAAACAGCCCCGGTTTCGACCGGCTTTGCCGACGTCACCGCCATCAGACCTCCCGCGCCTCGAAGTCAATCCGCGGGTCGATCCACATATAGGTCAGGTCGGAGATCAGGTTGATGACAAGCCCGATCAGCGAAAAGATGAACAGCGTGCCGAACACCACCGGATAGTCGCGGTTGAGCACGCTCTCGAAGCCGAGCAGGCCGAGCCCGTCGAGCGAGAAGATGGTCTCGATCAGGAGCGAGCCGGAAAAGAACGCGCCGACGAAGGCGGCCGGAAAGCCGGCGATGACGATCAGCATGGCGTTGCGGAAGATGTGGCCGTACAGCACCTGGCGGTCGTTGCAGCCCTTGGCGCGTGCGGTCATGACGTACTGCTTGCGGATCTCATCGAGAAACGAGTTCTTGGTGAGCAGCGTCATGGTGGCGAAGGCCCCGAGCGCCATCGAGATCAGCGGTAGCGTCAGGTGCCAGAAGTAATCGACGATCTTCCAGTACCACGGAAAACTCGCCCAGCCGTCGGAGGTGAGCCCGCGCAACGGAAAGATGTTGAGGAACGAGCCGCCGGCAAACAGCACGATGAGCAGGATCGCGAACAGAAAGCCGGGAATCGCGAAGCCGATGACGATCGCGCCCGAGGTCCACACGTCGAAGCGCGAGCCGTCGTCGATCGCCTTGCGGATGCCGAGCGGGATCGAGATCAGGTAGGTGATCAGCGTCATCCACAGGCCCAGCGAGACCGAGACCGGCAGCTTCTCCTTGATCAGGTCGATCACGCTGATGTCGCGGAAATAGCTTTTGCCGAAGTCGAAGCGGGCGAAATCCCAGACCATCTTCAGGAAGCGCTCGGGCGCCGGCTTGTCGAAGCCGAACTGCTTTTCCAGGCTCTTGATGAACTCCGGATCGAGCCCCTGCGCGCCGCGATACTTGGAGGCGGTGGCATCCATCGCGCCGCCCGCCTGCGGCCCGCTGCCGAAATCGCTGGCGCCGCCCGAGATGCGCGAACTGGCCCCGGTGTCGGCGCCGGACAACTGGGCGATGACGCGCTCGACCGGCCCGCCCGGCGCAAACTGCACCACGACGAACGACACGAACAGGATGCCGAGCAGCGTCGGCACCATCAACAACAGCCGGCGGAGAATATAGGCAGCCATCGGCTATTTCTCCGCGTCGGCCGCACCGGCCGCCGCGCCCGGCTTCGCCCACCACAGGTCCGGCGTGCCGACGCCGGAGAGGTAGCGCGGCAGTTCGGGCGGATGGTCGAATACGTCCCAATAAGCGATCGGATGGTTGTCGCGATACCACTGCGGCACCCAGTAGCGGCCGGCGCGGAACACGCGGTCGAAGGCGCGGCAGGCGGCCGTCAGCGCCGCCCGGCTGTCGGCGGCAATGATGTGGTCGATCAGATCGTCGAGCACCGGGTCGGCGATGCCGGACAGGTTCTGCGAGCCTTTGATGGCCGCCGCCTGCGAGGAGAAGTAGGTGCGCAGGCCATCGCCCGGCGTCGCCGACATGCCGAAGCGCACCACCGTCATGTCGAAGTCGAAATCGTCGAGCCGGGCGCGGTACTGCACCGGGTCGACGATGCGCAAGCTGGCCTCGATACCGAGCGCGCCGAGGTTCTTGATGTACGGCATATGGTGCGGCTCGAACGACGGTTCGTCGAGCAGAAACTCGATGCGGAAGGTGTCGCCGTTCGGCAGGCGCCGCTTGCGATCCTTCACGACGAAGCCGGCGTCGTTGAGAAGCTGCGAGGCGCGGCGCAGCAGCGCGCGGTCCTGCCCGGAGCCGTCGGAGACCGCCGGCACGAACGGCGCGCCGAACACCTCCTCCGGCACCCGCCCGCGAAACGGTTCCAGCAGCTTCAGTTCGTCGTCCGACGGCGGCCCCTCGGCCATCATGTCGGAATTCTGGAACGGCGAATGGGTGCGCGCATAGGCGCCGTACATGATGGTCTTGTTGGTCCACTCGAAATCGAAGGCGTGGATCAGGGCTTCGCGGACGCGGGCATCCTTGAACTGCGCGCGGCGCATGTTGATGAACCAGCCCTGCGCGCCGGAGGCGGTGCGGTCGGGCAGCGTCTCGCGCTTGACGCGGCCATCCCTGACGGCGGGAAAATCGTAGCGCGTCGCCCACACCCGCGCGGTAAATTCCTCGCGGTAGAGATAGTTGCGGCTGGTGAAGCCGACGAAGGCGGCATCGCGGTCGCGGTAATATTCGAAGCGCACCCGCTCGAAATTGAAGCGCCCGCGCGACACCGGAAGGTCCGCGCCCCACCAGTCGGCGACGCGCTCGAACTCGACGACCCGGCCGACATCGACGCGCGCGACCTTGTAGGGACCGGAGCCGAGCGGCACGGCCAGCGTCGATTCCTCGAAGGCTTGCGTGTCGTAATAGGCTTTGGAGAAGATCGGCAGGCCGGCCACGAACAGCGGCACGTCGCGGCCGCGCTTCGGTGCGAAGGTGACGACCAGCGTCGCCTCGTCCGCCGCTTCGGCGCCGACGACGTCGCGCATCTGCTGGCGGATGATCGGATAGCCCTTGTCCTTCAGGATGTTGAGCGAGAACGCGGCATCGTGCGCGGTCAGCGGCGTGCCGTCGTGGAAGCGCGCCTCCTTGCGCATCGCAAAGCGATAGACGGTGCGGTCGGCCGAGATCGCCACGCTCCGCGCGGCAAGGCCGTACATGGCGTCCGGCTCATCGCTCGCGCGCGTCATCAGCGCGGCGAACGTCAGCTCCATGCCGTGGGCGCCGTCGCCCTTGAGGATGAAGCTGTTGAGCGAATTGAAGGTGAGGAAGGTCTGGTTGAACGCCCGCGTCGAGGGGATGCTCGAGAACAACCCGCCCTTCGGCGCATCGGGGTTGACGTAGGCGAAGTGGCGGAAATCGGCGGGGTAGCTCAGGTCGTCGAAGGCCGACAGGCCGTGCGCCTCGATCTCCCGCGCGCCCTCGGCCTTAGCCTCGGCCCTGGCCCCCGGCAGCCGCGCCGCAAGCGCCGCCGCCCCGAGCGCCAGCACGCTCCGCCGCGACCAGGCGCCGGTCATCGCCCTCGTCAAGAGCGCCGGCCGATCTTGGCGGCCTTGGCCTCGTCGTACCACCACAGCGACGGCAGGCCGGAGACACCGTATTTCGGCAGCGGCTCGGCATGGCTGAAGCGGTCCCAGCGCGCATAGCGCGCAAAACCGTAGGTGTATTGCGGCACGACGTAGAAATTCCACAACAGCACGCGGTCGAGCGCATGGGTGGCGGCGACCAGCGTCGGGCGGTCCTTGGCGAAGATGATCTTGTCGATCAGCGCATCCACCGCCGGGTTCTTGATGCCGATGGTGTTCTGCGAGCCAGGCCGGTCGGCGGCGGCCGAGCCCCAGAAGTCGCGCTGCTCGTTGCCGGGCGACAGCGACTGGCCCCACAGGTCGGTGATGATGTCGAAATCGAAGTTGCGCAGGCGGTTCTGATACTGCACGTCATCGACCGAGCGGACGGTGACGGTGATGCCGAGCCGCTCCAGCGACGGCTTGTAGAACAGCGCGATGCGTTCCGACGCGGGGTCGCGCAGCAGCATCTCGACGATCACCGGCTTGCCTGCCGGGTCGACCAGCTTGCGGTCGCGAACCTCGAACTTCGCCTCTTTCAACAGCCGCATCGCCTCGCGCAGGTTGGCGCGCACCGCTTCGGCGTTGCCGCCGACCGGGTTGGTGTAGGGCGTGGTGAACACCTCCGGCGGCACCTTGTCGCGCACGGCCTCGAGAATCTCCAGCTCCTGCCCCTCGGGCAGGCCGGACGAGGCTAGTTCGGTGCCTTCAAAGTAGCTCTTGATGCGGGTGTACTGGCCGTAGAACAGCTGGCGGTTCATCTCCTCGAAGTCGAAGGCGAAGTTGAAGGCGCGGCGCAGCCGCGCGTCCTTGAACACGTCGCGGCGCAGGTTGAGCACGAACCCCTGCATCCGTCCCGAATTGCGGATCGGGAATTCCTCGAGCACCACGCGCTTTTCCTGCACGGCCGGAAAGTCGTAGGCCGTCGCCCAC
This sequence comes from Xanthobacteraceae bacterium, assembly GCA_039808405.1. Classification (GTDB taxonomy): domain Bacteria; phylum Pseudomonadota; class Alphaproteobacteria; order Rhizobiales; family Xanthobacteraceae; genus PRO6. Next base: position 503 of record JBDHSY010000241.1, on the reverse strand, counting down.
GACTTGGCGCGGCGCTCGACGAACCAGTCGGCCTGGTCGGCCTTGAACGCCTCCAGCGCCACCGTCTCGTCGCGGAAGAACTCGTAGCGCAGTTCGTCAAAATTGTTCTGGCCGACCTGCGCCGGCACCTTGGCGCCCCAGTAGTCCTTGACGCGCTCGAACGTCACCGAGCGCCCGGCGACGAATTCCTTGATCCGGTAGGGGCCGGAGCCGAGCGGTTTCTCCAGCGTGGTGGCGCTGATGTCGCGCTTGCGGCCCTGGTCGTCGGAGCCTTCCCACCAGTGCTTCGGCAGCACGATGAGCTGGCCGACGATGTGCGGCAATTCGCGATTGCCCGGCGCATCGAAGGTGAACAGCACGTCGCGCTCGCCGACCTTCTCGGCCTTGACGACGTGACGGTAGTAGCTCGAATACATCGGGCTGTGCTGCTTGAGCACGCCGAGCGACCAGATCACGTCGTCCGGCGTCACCGGCTTGCCGTCGTGCCAGCGCGCCTCGCCGCG
>JBDHSY010000240.1:0-5283 GCA_039808405.1 Xanthobacteraceae bacterium | reverse complement strand
CCGGGAGCAAGCATGAAGTGCTGGACCAGCAGTTGACGGCGGCCGTCGAACAGGTCGGCGAGCGAACGCTTGCCGTCAGGCGTCTCGAATTTGTAATTCTTGTCGACACGCACCCATGGCAGCGCCCGGCGCTCGGCGGCGATCTGGTCGCTCAGACGCGTCAGTTCCTTTTCACGCTTCAGCAGTACCTTGCGCTCGGCAAGCCAGTCGTCCCGGGAGACGACGCGATGGCCTTCGGCGCTGTCTGCGGATTTCCGGATATTGTCGGCTGTTGTGGCGTTCATCGCTCCAACTCCTTGGTTCGTCTATGATCGGCTTCGCGATACGACCGACCGTCATCGGCCATGAAGGAAACGTACGTCCGGTTACCGATGAGGCGAGAGTTACAATTGTGACGGGAATCCGATGGACTCTCTGATCGCGGCCGCGGCCCGCGCTCTCGCAGCAGGCGATCTCCTTGGCGCACTCAAGCGGGTCGCGCTGCGCAATGACCCGCCGGCGCTGGCGCTGCGCGGTATCGCCATGGCGCAGCTTGGCGACTTCGATCGTGCGACGTCCCTGCTCAAGAGTGCCGCACGCGCATTCGGTCCGAAGGAGGCGGTCGCCCGGGCACGGTGCATCGTCGCCGAGGCCGAGATCGCCCTTGTCTCACGCGACCTCGGCTGGCCGGAGAAGGAGTTGGACAAGGCGCGGGACACGCTCGAAAAGCATGGCGATACCGTGAACGCCGCTCATGCGCGCAATCTTGCCGCCCGCCGTCTGTTGCTGTTCGGCCGTCTCGGCGAGGCGGAGCGCCTGCTGTCCGGGCTCGATCCGAGCCTGCTTCCGCCGGCCTCGCGAGCCGCCTATGAACTTACAATGGCCGGCACCGCCATCCGTCGACTGAAGATCAGTGAAGCACGCGGCGCCTTCGCCCGTGCCGCGGAAGCCGCACGTCAGGCGGACATCCCGGCATTGACGGCCGAAGTCCAAAACGCGAGCAACGTGCTCGCGACGCCGGCTGCCCGCATGGTTTCCAACGGCAAGGAGCGCCTTGTCCTTCTTGAAGACGTGGAAGAGCTGTTTGCATCCGATTTCCTTGTCGTCGACGCGTGCCGGAACATGGTGCGCGATCACCGCCGGACGGTTTCGCTCGCCACGCGACCCGTCCTGTTTGCATTGGCCCGGGCGCTCGGCGAAGAATGGCCCGGTGACGCATCGAGGGATGTCCTTCTCAAGCGCGCCTTTCGTGCCCGGCATGCTGACGAATCCCATCGTGCCCGGCTCCGAGTGGAAATTGCACGTCTGCGTGAGGAACTACGGGATGTCGCGGAGATCACCGCGACCGCGGATGGCTTTGAGTTGACGCCGCGCAATTTCACTAAGGTTGCCGTGCTCGCTCCGCCCGCCGACGAGCCGAACGCGGCGGTGCTCGCGTTCCTGGCCGATGGCGAGGCATGGTCCAGTTCGGCGCTGGCCATCGCTCTGGAAACCAGTCCTCGCACGGTGCAGCGGGCGCTGGAGCAACTCTCGTCAAACGGCAAGGTGCAGTCCTTTGGCAGAGGCCGGATGCGCCGCTGGACAGTCCCCTCCGTGCCGGGCTTCCCGACAACATTGTTGCTCCCGGGTCCTTTGCCGGGCGGCTAGGCTGCGGCCATGGAAACTCACCGCAGGAGGACAACGATGAAACAATCTCGCGCCGACATTGTCCGCGAATACGGTCCGTTCCCCGGTGTCGAGGCGGTCCATGGCGTAACTTTCGACGGGCGGCACGTGTGGTTCGCCACCGGTGACAGGATCGATGCCATGGACCCGGAAACAGGCGAGGTCGTGCGCTCGATCGACGTCGCCGCCCACGCAGGCACCGCCTTCGACGGCACGTATCTTTACCCGATCGCCGAGGATCGGATTCAGAAGATCGATTTGGACAGCGGACGCGTGATCTCCACCATTCCGGCCCCGGGACGTGGCGGCGATTCCGGGCTGGCGTGGGCCGAGGGAACGCTATGGGTCGGGCATGATCGCGGCCGTAAAATCCACCAGATCGATCCTGACACCGGCAACATCCTTCGCACGATCGAATCAAAACGCTTTGTCACCGGTGTCACCTGGGTCGATGGCGAGCTCTGGCACGGCACGTGGGAAGGCAACGCAAGCGATGTGAGGCGGGTCGATCCCGAGACGGGCGAAGTCAGGGAACAGATCAAGATGCCCGCCGGCACGGGCGTATCCGGTCTGGAGGCTGGTGGAGGCGACCGCTTCTTCTGCGGCGGCGGAAGCAGCGGCAGGATACGGGCCGTCCGCCGCCCTAAATCGGTTTGAGCCGAAACCGACCTCGTTGCCGCCTTCGATGACCTGTATGATGCTTTGGAGTTTCATCCCGGGAACGCCGGCCTCCGCTGGCCGCATTGTTGGAAGGTTGCATGACGAAAGCCTTTCCACACGGCACGGTTCACAAAGCAGGGGACGATTTGCAAGCCGCCTTGCGATCCGATCCGAGGGTCTTCGTGCTGTGGGAAAACCTGACGCCGCTCGGTCGCAATGAGTTCATCTGCTGGGTGGATGACGCGAAACAGGCAAAGACGCGTCAGCGCCGCATCGAGCGAACCCGTGACGAACTGTTGGAGGGCAGGAAACGCCCCTGCTGCTGGGCGGGCTGCATTCACCGCACCGACAAGGCGCCGGGCCGATGGCAACAGGCGGTCTTGATCGATCGGAAGGGAAAGAAGAGGCGCTAGTCCAGCTTGCGCGGGCATCCTTCTTCCGGGGATGGAAGGTGGATAGGTAGATGACCGTACCGGGTTGATGCTCGACGTATGGCGACAAAGGCGCGTCTCGTTCACGCGGTCAGCCGTTTGGTTGCCCGGGGCAGGGTCGGCAACGTCGCACGCCTCGATCCATAACCAGATCGGATGTCGCTAGCCGCAGAACGCGCGAACGATCCTGCCGGTTTTTGGATTCGTTTCGATCGTCACCCGCTCCCGGCGATAGTCCATGGTCACGCCCTGACCGGGTTTGATCTGGCGCACGATGGTTGCGCCAGTCATTCGTCTGGCCTGCCTGTCGGTCACCCGGGTCCGGCCCTTCAAGGCTTCGGCAGCGTCGGGCCGGCAAATGCCGCTACGGTCGCGGTCCGCTCCGGCCGCGTCAGCCCGGCATGTGGCGACGGCCGAGATGGCGAGGACGAGTATTGCGGCTGAAACCGGTTTCGTTCTCATCGTCGATCAATCCTCATGAGAGTTTGCGGTGGCGGCAGGCGACAGGCGCGGGAGAGCGGCATCATACCAGCGGCAACGCGGGTGGCTATCCGGACCGGCCTCGACCCTACGTCGATGGCATCGGCCGTGCAGAAAAACGCCGGGTATACCGGCAGGCATGCCGAGAATGTGGCGTTGGAAAAGTGACGAATTTTCAACACGATAGGCGAGGGTTCAATTCCGCCTCCGGCATCATCGGCCCTGATAAAGGCGTCTCGCCGGATAGGTAAATCACGAGGTCAGCCGGGTCCGGCTGTTCGTCACGATCCTCTCTCTACCGTTGCAGCGCATCGATCTGTGGATAAGGATTCGGCTATTGCCCACGACCGGGGAAGCTCGTTACCCATGCCGTGGTGGGGCGAGGGTTTGAAGCCGTGGATCAGCGTGTCGCGCTCGGAATGAGGCTGATGGAGCAGCGGATCGGAGAGGACTTCGACATCGCCGAGATTGCCTCCGTCTTCAACCTGTCCCTTCATCACTTTCATCGTCTGTTTCTTGCCGAGACGAACGAAGCGCCGGCCGCCTATCTGCGGCGCATCCGCATGGATGTGGCCGCGCAGCAATTGTACTGGACCGATCGGCCGGCCAGCGAAATCGGCTACAATGTCGGCTATCACAGCAGAGCCTCGTTCACGCGCGCGTTCACCGCGCGCTTCCGGCAGACGCCCGCGCGCTTTCGCATCACCGCCCGGCAGGGGGCTTGCCGCGAACGCCAGCCCGGGAAGTCATCCAAAGCCTTCATTCAGAACCTCGACAGCTTTCACGTGGTGGCGAAGCGCTATTTCGGGGAGCCTCATCGGGTGCGCGACTACTGGGCGGACTTCCTGTCCGTCCTGCCGCCCGAGTTCCAGCGGGGCGGCACCGCGCTCTATCTCGGGCTGCTTCACGACGATCCAAGGCACACCCCGGCCGAACAGTGCCGATACGATTGCTGCATCACGGTGAGTTCGGATTTTGCCGACGTCGATGGCGCTCTGGCGCGCTGCGGTCTGCACCTCTACCGCACCCGGCCCGGCGAGCACTGCATCGTGCAGCATCGCGGTCCCTTCACCGAGGTCGAAGACAGCTACCGGCAGATCACCGATCATCACCCGCGCCGCGTCGATATCGCAACCGAGCATCCGTGCATCGAGCTGCACGCCGTTCCCCGCACCTTGCAGGATCGCGACAACCTCGCCTTCGACATCCTCATCCCGCTGGAGTGACGGCGCGAGGCTGTTATTTCGTTCTCCGATATCAAATACGGACAACGTTGCCCCGCGGCCGCGTGCTAGCCGTCCCGTTGGGAAGGCGCTTCCCGCTTTTCCCTGACCGTGGCCAGCGGGAGGGCCGTCACGATCATGTCCGAGGGTGAAAACGCCCGCCCGGCCCGCCATGACGGTCGAGCCCACGCGCGCGAGGCGATCCACGCGCCTTGCGGCCAGGACTTGAAAGCTGTTTCGACGGGGGAGACGATCTTGATAACACGGCGCGGTGCAAGGGCACTTTCGGCACGCTTCACGGATTGCTCCGTTTCGACCATGGCCGGCTCGCAAGGAGGCCCGGCGACCGCCGGCAGCCGGCTTGCGGCCATCCACACCATCGTCCGTACGCCGCCGCTTTCCGCCAGAAAAGCGCGGCTGGCGCGTCAACTCACCTCGGTCGCGGCGCTGGCGCTCGGGCTGGGCATGGCGGCGGCCCCGGCCCAGGGGCAATCGGTGACGACGACCGGCGATGTCGATCCAGGCGGGGCGGCTGGTCCGGTCTGGAGCATTCCGGGCACTCTGCGTGTCGGCAATACGGGCGACGGCACGCTGGCCATTGAGGTCGGCGGTAAAGTCGAGAACGCGGACGGCTATATCGGCTATGAGCCCGGCTCGACCGGCGCGGTCACCGTGTCTGGCGTTGACGCGGTGTCGGGGGACGCCTCGGTCTGGGCCAATTCCGGAGATCTGTATGTCGGCCGTAGAGGCGCCGGCTCGCTCAGCGTTGCGGCTGGCGGCAGGGTCGAGGATGTAAACGGCTATATCGGCCTTTCCAGAGACTCGACCGGAGAGGTCACAGTCTC
>JBDHSY010000239.1:0-5294 GCA_039808405.1 Xanthobacteraceae bacterium | reverse complement strand
GATAACCCTTCTCATAAAAGACGCGCACGCAGTTCGATCGCACCTCAGGCGCTCGCTTAAACTTGCCGTCGTCGACCGCATCGCGCACCATCCAACGCGCCTGTAGGGACGTCATCTCGGCCCCGCGATCACCGACCAGATCATTCTTGTGGAAATAGACCCCGTCATCGATGTCATAGTCGTTGTCTGGGTCGCGGCACATTGTCTTCATGGCGTAGCTGCCCTGTTTGACGAACTCGATCGGCTTGGGCTTGCCAGCCTTCTCCAGCCCGTTCCGCAGCCGCGTCCGGTTGGAGTTTCGTCGGTCGCGCATCGCGTCCTGCTCGCTCTTGGGCAGGGTCACATCCTGGTCGTGGTAAGCACGAACATCTTTGGCGCAGTCGAACATCACCTATCCTTTCTGCATATCGGTGGAAACGGGACGCCAGACGGCACCGGTGGCCGGCATCGGCGGTAGATCGAGCATGAGTTGGCGAATCATGCGCCCGTCGGCGCTGTTGCAATCATCGCAAGCACTCTTGGTCAGATCGGCGTCGGTGTGCGCCTGACCGACCAGCCGATCCATCGCCTCTGGCCGAGTGTCGTCGAGGGCGAGGTACGGCATCATACTTGCCGGCACCGGCTTGTTGGGAAAGCGCACGCGCCGGATCGAGCGACCGCAGTTGCTGATGGCGTTCGTCAAAAGCCTCGCCATGTGATCGAAAGCAAACTCCTGCGCCGAGATGCTAAGAGGCGCGACGTCAGCGCCGAGCGACCAGTCGAGCATAGAGCGGTGCGCGCTCTCTGCGTCGAGGTGGTCACCCTCGGGGCGCGGACATGTTCCGAGTGAGTAGATCTCGATCGGGCGATCGGGCGGTGCCACCGTTAGCGCGTCGACGAGCCCGACCATAATCGGATTATTGGCCCACAGCCCCCCATCGGCGAACACCTGCTTGGGTCCGCCCGGCGCGTTCGGGTCATCAATGGCGGCGAGCGAGCGGTAGATTGGCGCGGCGGTCGTGGCCATGCAAACGTCCACCAGCGGATAGTGATCGTCGCGCACCCCGCTCTTGGGAGTTTTCTTGAAGACCCAAGCGCGGTGTTCGCTCATCAGCACGGTCGGGATTGCTAGCGAGATGCCGCGCCTTTCGAACACGTCGATCATAGTGATATCGTCGAGCACGCCGCGCAGCGCCTCACGCAGCGCCTTGTCGCCCGTGCGCACGAAACGGCTGCCCTGGCTCGCTCGGTAGATAGCACTCCGCTTCCCCGCGATCCGATGCGGGAAAATCTTGGGGCCGTGATCGCGATAAAGCGCCACTACTTCCGTCATCGGGCGCCCAACGGCCAGCGCACAGCCGACAATCGCGCCGGTGCTGGTCCCGGTGATCAAGTCGAAGCCGCGTCCCAGATCGAGGGCAGATTCGCCGCGAATGCGTGCGAACTGATCAGTCAGGCGCGCTAGAAACGCGGCCGTATAAATGCCCCGCATCCCTCCGCCGTCCAAGCTGAGCACGCGATATGGTCGCTCAGCGCCGTACTGTCTTTCGCCGTTCCCCATTTACGCAATGCTTCCTTTGAAACGACCTAGTTGCCCTATCCGCGTGCCGGAGCCGGGGTGCCTCCGAGGTGCCCAGTCAGCCCTTCGGCGGGAAGGGGTCGTTGCCGTACGAATTGGCGTCGCGGATGCGACCGTCCGGTCGGTGAATGATGACTTCGCCGCGTTCGCGAACCGCGGTGCCACGCGCGGCCTGTGTTGCATCGGCTTGGGTGCTGTGTGTCGATCCCACGCGGGTGGCACCTTCGCGACGCGTGGCCCACCCCGACCCGTGGGGCACTACGTGAATCCTCTTCGACATCGTTGATCCTCCGACTCATCCGGGGCACCGCGCCCTTACACAGCAAGGTCTCCGAGTCTGAGCGTCATGTCAAGCTATGAGCACGAATACATGTTTGTATTGAGCACACAATGTTTGCGAAGTTGACATTCCTGAGAACGCAGCGCAAACAGAATGCATGGCAAGCGAAGCGCTCTACAAGGCTTTCGGCAGCGCGGTCTCAACGCGCAGGAAAGCGCTTGGCCTTACCCAGGCGGAACTGGCAGGCAAGGTGAAGATGTCGCGTGCGTCGATCGCAAACATCGAGAGCGGCCGACAGAACATCCTCCTGCATCACGTTTACGCGCTCGCCGCCGCACTTGATTTTACCAAGGTGGCAGAACTCCTGCCTCCGACGCCGCAGAAGCCTTTAGGGGATGGACTGAAGATGATGGTTTCCAATCAGCAGACGCTTTCGCAACATGCTGAAGCTCAAGTCGCCGACCTGATCACAACCGCGTTGCAGCCTCGACGCGGCAAGGCTTGATTATGGCTGATGCGGATTTTGATCGGGCGCGTGCATCTGCGCGTTCGATCCTCGAGGAGTTTGGTGTGTCGACGCCACCAGTCCCGATCGAGCGAATAATTAAGTCGCGGAAAATCGTCCTTCAGTATGCACCACTCGACGAGGACCTCTCGGGTATGGCGTACATCAAGGATGGCGTCGGCATCATTGGGGTCAATGCGCTGCATCATCCGAACCGACAGCGGTTCTCGGCTGCTCATGAGCTAGCACATCACATACTCCATGCGCCTGTGATCAGCCAAGCTGTCCATGTCGATAAGGGGATTCGCGTCCTATTCCGTAACGATGTGTCAGCGCTGGGGACTGAGCCGATGGAAATCGAGGCCAACGCGTTCGCGTCAGAGCTCCTGATCCCCGGTTACCTCTTGGCTGCTGCGTTGGAGGGCGGTGGCGTCGATCTAGAGGACGAGGCGGCGATCGAAGGGTTGGCCCGTCGGTTCAGAGTGAGCGCCGCGGCCATGCGTTTTCGGCTAATTCGCTGGTAGCGCGCCTTGAGCTTCGTATTCTTCGATACAGAGACGACGGGGCTCAAGCGCGGGTTTGATCAGATCATCCATTTCGCGGCAGTTCGCACCGACGGAGACCTGAATGAATTAGGGCGCTTCGAAGCGCGCTCGCGCCTCCAGCCCCATGTGCTCCCCCATCCCTCGGCGTTGCGTACGAACAGCTTGCCGATCGATTGGCTGACGGACACCAACCTGCCTTCGCACTACGCGATGGTAAGCGACATTCGTCGGAATCTTTTGTCTTGGAGTCCGGCCGTGTTCGTCGGCTTTAACTCGATCCGCTTCGACGAGGAGATGCTGCGCAATGCGCTCTTTCAATGCCTATACCCTGCCTATTTAACAAGCAATCACCGCAACTGCAGGGCCGATGCCCTCAGTCTGGTGATGGCCGCTGATGCGGTCTCGCCAGCTCAGCTTGTTGTGCCAATTAACGATGATGGCCGAAGGACATTTCGTCTGCAGCACTTGGCGGCGGCAAATGGAGTGGCTCATCCTCGAGCGCATGACGCGATGTCCGATGTGCTTGCAACGGTCGAGCTCTGCCGACTAGTACGGCAGCGGTCCCCGGAGCTTTGGCAACGGTTCGTGCGGTTCTCGAACAAGGCAACTGTTTCAGATTTCGTCGACACCGAAGATGGATTCGTGCTGACGGAGTTCTACGGCGGGCAAGCTTATCATGCGCCGGTCGTATGTATCGGTGTTGACCCTGACCAAGCAAACGGTCGCATTTGCCTCAACCTCAATGAAGACCTCGACCATCTCACTGCGATGGGTGATCTCGAGCTTCAGGCCCATTTGACGCAAAAACCCAGTCCGATCCGTCGCTTCAGGGTCAATGCAGCACCGACTCTGACCGCTCTCTTCGATGCTCCCGAACACATGATGGAAGGTGGCTCGATTGGCCGCATCGAAGAACAGGCCCGGCGCGTGAAGGCTGACTCACATCTACGTGAGAGGGTTTTCGCCGCTTACAACGCTATTCGCGAGCCATTTCCCCTCTCGCCTCATCTGGAGGAGCAAATTTACAATGGCTTCCCTGGGCCGGATGACGAGGTGCGCATGAATAATTTTCACCAAGCCTCCTGGCCTGATCGCCTCCAAATTGTACAAGGCTTGGAAGACGAGCGTCTTCGGTGGTTAGGCTTACGCCTGATATATTCCGAAGCCCGAAGGGTTCTTCCAGCAACGGTAAGAGCCGAAATAGAGCTCCGATTGGCAAATCAATTGGCTGGAGATGGATCCGGCTGCCTCACATACGCGCTTGCTTTGACGGAAACGGATAAGTTGATTGGGGAAGGAGCAGATCACGACGGCCTGCTGTCTCGCTACCGTGACTACTTGCAAGATCGTAGCGCACGGGCTGCCACCTTGATGACGCAGATCGTGGTTTGAACTTTATTCCTCCCAAAATACTGCCCGTTTGTAGATCATGTAGTGGCCATGGTTGGGCGGGCGCAGTGTTCACATCAATCCTCGTACAACGTCCCGTAATCGATCCTCGACGTCATGGAGTGGCCTGTTGTAGAAGGGCCCAATCGCCACATCTTGCGAGAGCCAGAACCTATGGCAGCTCTCGTTAGGCCGATAAGAAGCAGGGTGGACGGCCTGTAAGAGGGACGCAACCTATTCAGTCATTGCTTGGCAAATCTACGATACGGAAAACAGCCCCTGATCCGGCATCACGCACGAGATCAACACGCGCCCCATCCCAGTGATAGTCGAGGTGCCGCCCCTGCAAGGGGTTCGACGCGCAGTCCGGGTAGAAGAGCGCGACGCATTCCCCATCGGGATGCCGGATGCTCGGATAGGCAATCCCGTTTGATCCCGCGCCCCTTAGCTGCCGCGCGACCGCTTGGGATGCGGCATAGCTGTTGGGATCGAGCGCGGGAACCGGCTCTCCCGCGGTGGATCGCAAATCATGGAGGTCAGCATCGACCGACATTACGATCTCTCGGAACTGTGAGGTCCAGCCAGGTGCTTCTCTGGTTCGCGCCATGAAGTGGGCATGGTGGTGGATCGTCTCGAACAGTGCGGTCTCGAACCGGTCACCAACATAGAGCACGCCGTAGCTGCCATCGGTAAAGCGGCTCGGCCGGTCTATGCTGACGTGGGTGAATGGCGCCATGAGGTAGGAGGCGCCGCTGCCGCCAACGCGGCGTTCGACCGGCACCAGATCGAGATTGCCGATCGTCGCCATGATGCGGGGATTGGTCTTCTGCTCTGCCGAGATCAGCAGCGGCCAGTCGGCTGGATCAGCGATGTCCTCGAACAGGTCGATCGGTGGAAAGGCACTGCGGATGATCCTGACAGCGCCCTTCCACTCAACTCGAGAAACGGGGATATCCGCCGTTCCGCTCACCAGCCACCACGCTCGGCGTCGAGGTAGCGACGCACCCGCATGATATC
>JBDHSY010000238.1:0-5302 GCA_039808405.1 Xanthobacteraceae bacterium | reverse complement strand
TGGCAAGGAAAGCCCGCTCGATGACGAGCCGTCCCGCCTTCGGGCGCCGGACCGTGCTGCCGTAGCTCAGTGGTAGAGCACTTCATTGGTAATGAAGAGGTCGACAGTTCAATCCTGTCTGGCAGCACCATTTATCTTTTTGTGACGCTTATGGATTGCCGGCTCGCCCGTCGGGTGCGGCGGCCGATCCATCGCTCCTCGCGGGGGCCACGCCCCGTCGGCTTGGCGGGCGGGCGCGTCTCCCGCCGTTGCCGGGCTTTGCCGGGCGGAGCCGCGTTCGCGGCGGACCGGCCGTGGCGAGCCGACCGACGGCTCGCACGACGTCGCGATCGACAGGATCGCGTCCACCGGCGAGATGCCGCACGGTGCCTCCAGCGGCCACGCCCGATCTCACGGGCCCGTGCCCGGGGGGAGCGCGATCAGCGCTGGATGAGACCCAGCAGGCCGGCCGTCATATAGACGACGAGAAGCACAAGGAAAGCATCTCCCATTATCTTGCCCAGACGTTGAGCCGGGCTCTCGGTGTCCTTGAAATAGGGCATCCACGCTCCATGCGCGTTCAGCGCTTCGCGGCAATCGGAGGGAGCAGGATGACAGCCGCCGATCGGCCGATCGATGAGGAAACCGTCTCATCCGCGGCTTCTCCGGACGTCGAGACAGGCGCGAAGAACGGCGCCGTCGCTCGCGGTCGGAGCCTGGGTACGGTGTCAGGACCGGTGCTGGGTCAGAGCTTGGCGCGAGACTTCGTTCGCGGCTCGGAGCGTGACGGGGTGTCGGGCGTCTTCGCCAATCGAAGCGCGCGCAGGCGAGACATGTTCTCTCGCACGGCAATCGCCTCGGCGGCATATTCCGCGAGGGCTTTCGCGCCCTCCTCGGCCGCAAGCCGCTGCCGCTCGCGGCGCGCTTCGGCTGCTGGACTGACCGGTTTTCCGCTCATGCCCTTTTATATAGGGACGCAATTTCAGATTGCCAGCATGACGCGAAGCGAACACAATTGATCGCTTGCTATCCTGCGGGATCCCTGTACGATGGTGCTGTTCGATTTGTTGGCATTGCCTTGTAACCGCGCCTTCGGGCTCTTTTCCTTGGACATCGCTGAGATTGGATAAGCCTTTGCGCGACGACCGCGCGAGGCAGCGAGCGCTTGTGCTCATGGAGAAGAGAAGATGACGACAGGTACTGTGAAGTGGTTCAATGCCCAGAAGGGTTTTGGTTTCATCCAGCCGGACAACGGCGGCAACGACGTGTTCGTGCACATCAGCGCGGTTGAGCGCGCCGGCCTCAGCGGTCTCGGCGAAGGCCAGAAGATCTCGTTCGAGTCCAAGACCGACCAGATGCGCGGCAAGACCAGCGCGGAAAATCTGGCGCTCGTTTGAATCTGTCGCTCGTTTGATCGAGCGACGCGACGGCCCACGGATGTACTGGGCTGATCGCAAGGAGCCCCGTCAGCAATGACGGGGCTTTATTTTTGCTCGATCGCGCGAATGACGCGGCACGGATTGCCGGCGGCAAACACGTCCGCGGGAATGTCCCGCGTCACCACGCTGCCGGCACCGATTACCGCGCGCGGGCCGATGGTAACGCCCGGCAGCACGATCGCGCCGCCCCCGACCCATACGTCCGAGCCGATTGCGACGGGCTTGCCATATTCCCTGCGCCGGCGCTCGGCGGCGTCGAGCGGGTGCGTGGCGGTATAAATCTGCACCGCCGGCCCGAACTGCGCAAAACTGCCGATGCGCACCGGACAGACGTCCAGAACCACACAGTTGAAGTTGAAGAACACGCGCTCGCCGAGCTCGATGTTCGAGCCGTAGTCGCAGAAGAACGGCGGCTGCATCCAGACCGTATCGCCGCCGGCACCGAACAGCGTGCGAAGGATGCGCCGTCGCGCGTCCTTGTCGGCCTCCGCGGTCGCGTTGAGGGCCTGGCAAAGGTCGCGGGCACGGTCCCGCGCGGCGCTGAGCTCGCCGTCCGACGGATCGTAGAGCTCTCCCGCCAGCATCTTCTGGCGCTCATTCATCATCGCCATTTGCGCGTATCGCTCTTGGGGGTGAAAGACAGGGCGCCGCCGTCATCGCGCCAGCCGAACCTTAAACCCGCCAGGCCTTAAACCCGATGGTCCGGCCATCGGTTCCAGAAGCGTCGAACGTGCAATCGTCATCGACATGTCGCAGACCGCACGAAAACGGGCGCCCAATGAATTTGGCCGCCCGCACGTCGTGTTCATCCCGGATCGGACGCCTACCGCCTGACCATCCGCCCGAGTGCGATGAGGATACAGGCTCCGATAAAGCCGGCGACCAGATAGCCGATCCACCCCGTCAGAACGATACCGATCAGGCCGAGCAGAAAATTCGCGAGTATCGCTCCGACGATACCGAGAAGGATGTTCATGAGCACGCCCATGTTGCTCTTCATGAACATTTCAGCGAGCCATCCGGCGATCCCGCCAATGATGATCGCCGCGATCCAACCGACACCTGCACTTTCCATGGGTTCCCCCCTTTCAGGTCGAGAAACGAGAAAGAAGGTAGGCTGATTCGACAGACTGTCATAGCGATCTCTGCAAGGAGAGACCTCTACCGTTTGACCACGTAGGTGCCGAATTCGCAGAAATCCATCGTGTCATGGAATCTGTGGCCGTCCCCAAAAACAAACCACAGTTCGTAAGCGCAAAATCCGTCGGCGATTGTGAATCGGGCGGATGCGCCGGCAGGGACAATGCTTTGCGGAAGCGGTCGACCCGGTCCATCCGTATGGTGAGACGGAATAGCGTAGATTTCGACGATCCCGATCCCGGTCGCGTTCTCGATGACGAAGGTGGTGTCTTCGGCCGCCGCGGCCGAGGTGAACAGGCAGAGAGCAAACGCTACGAAAGCGAACGAACGGCCTCGCGGGAAAGCCAAAATCGCCATGCTCGTTCTCCCCGGCCACCTTCGCGCGGGCGCGGGCCAAGGGCAAGGTCGAAGATCGGCCATCGCCGGGCCGGAGCCGGCTAAGGCCAGGCGCAGGCCGGTGTCCGCCCTCGGGTCAAGCCCGATGGCATGCTCGCTTGAAAACGTTCTGCGGTATCAAGCCGGCCGTCGCAGCGGCCGACCCGGCACGAGCCGATCCGCGGCCTGAACGATGGAGGCGGCATCGATGCCGAAATGGCGATAGAGCTCGGCAATGGTCCCGGTCTGGCCGAAATGTTCGACGCCGAGCGGCACGGTGCGATGTCCCGCCACTGAACCCAGCCACGCCAGCGTCGCCGGGTGCCCGTCGATGACCGTGACCAGCGTGCAGTGGGGCGGCAAGGCGCCGAGCAGGCGCTCGGCGTGGCTGGTCGCGCCGACATAGCCGCGGGCGCGCGCGCGCCGCGCCGCGGTCCAGCCCGCGTTCAGCCGGTCGGCCGACGTCACCGCCAGCACGCCGACGTCGCGCCGCCCCTCGGCGATCAGGCCGGCGGCGGCGATCGCCTCCGGCGCGACGACGCCCTGATAGGCAATAACCACCTCGGCATTCGGCCCCGGCGCGCGCAGCCAGTACGCGCCGTCGATGACGCCGCGCGCGAAATCCGGATCGGCGCGGCGCAGCGGCTGCTCGACCGGCCTCGTCGACAGCCGCAGATAGACGGCCCCTCCGGTCTCGTCGCGCAGCCACGTGCGCTCGTCCGCCTCGCCGTCGCCGTCGCGCTGCATGTAGTCGAACGCCCAGTGCATGATCAGCGACAGTTCGTCGAGAAACGCCGGCTCGAAGGCGGCGAGACCGTCCTGGCTGATGCCGATCAAAGGCGAGCCGATCGACTGATGCGCGCCACCTTCCGGCGCGAGCGTGATGCCCGACGGCGTGCCGGCGAGGATGAAGCGCGCCCCCTGATAGCAGGCGTAGTTCAAGGCATCGAGGCCGCGCGCCACGAACGGATCGTACACCGTGCCGACCGGGATCAGCCGCTCGCCGAACAGCGAATGCGACAGCCCGGCCGCCCCGAGCGCCAGCATCAGGTTCATCTCGGCGATGCCGAGCTCCAGATGCTGGCCTTGCGGCGAGAACGCCCACTTCTGCGTCGAGGGAATGCGCTCGTCGCGGAACGTGTCGGCGCGGACGTCGCGCGCGAACAGGCCGCGCCGGTTCACGAACGCGCCGAGGTTGGTGGACACGGTGACGTCCGGCGACATCGTGACCATCCGGTCGGCCAAGGGCCCGCCGGCGCGGGCGATCTCGTCGAGGATCTTGCCGAAGCCCGCCTGGGTGGACGCCACCTTGTCGGTCAGCTTCACGGCATCGGGGACCGGCAGGGTCGGCGCGCTGAAGCGGCGCGTCCCCGCGCGGAAAAACGGCACTTCCGCCAGGGCCGCCTTGAGCGCGGCGACGTCGGCCACGGTCGCGAACGGCTCCCACTCCGCGCCCTGCGGCACCTGCATCGCCGCCTGAAACTCCGCCATCTGGGCCGGTGTCATCAGCCCGGCGTGATTGTCCTTATGGCCGGCCAGCGGCGTGCCCCAGCCCTTCACCGTATAGGCGAGGAAGGCGGTCGGCCGGTCGTCCTCGGCGTCGGCGAAACCCTCGCGCAGGGTTTCGAGGCAATGCCCGCCCAGGTTCTCCATCAGGTCGGCAAGCTCGCGGTCGGAGCGGCGGTCGAGCAAGGCGGTGACCTCGCCCTGATCGCCGAGGTCCTCCATCAAACGCCTGCGCCACGCCGGCCCGCCCTGATAGAGCAGCGCCGAATAAAGCGCGTTGGGACAGGCATCGATCCAGTCGCGCAGGCGCGCGCCGCCCGGCTCGGCGAACGCCGCGCGTTGCAGCGCGCCGTATTTCAGCCGTACCACGCGCCAGCCGAACGCGCCAAAAATCGCCTCGATCCGCGACCACAGGCCCTCGCGCACCACCCCGTCGAGGCTTTGCCGGTTGTAGTCGATCACCCACCAGACATTGCGCAGATCGTGTTTCCAGCCTTCCTGCAACGCCTCGTAGATATTGCCCTCGTCGAGTTCGGCGTCGCCGATCAGGGCGACCATGCGCCCCGGCGCGCGGCCCCAGCGGTGGCCCTCGATGTAGTCCTGCACCAGGCTGGCAAAGATCGGGATCGCCGCGCCGAGGCCGACCGACCCGGTCGAGAAATCGACGTCGTCGATGTCCTTGGTGCGCGACGGATAGCTCTGCACGCCGCCCCAGCCGCGAAACGCCTGGAGCTTTTCGAGCGGCAGGTTGCCCATGAGATACTGCATCGCATGGAACACCGGCCCGGCATGGGGTTTTACGGCGAGCCGGTCCTGCGGCCGCAGCACGCCGAAATAGAGCGCGGTCAGGATCGAGACCATCG
>JBDHSY010000237.1:0-5316 GCA_039808405.1 Xanthobacteraceae bacterium | reverse complement strand
TGGCAGTCGCAGATTCACGACTCGTACTTCGTGCTCGATAACCTCGGCGGCTGCTCGGTCTACGACGAGGGCAGCCGTCACGAAAGCGGAACGAAAGGCGCGCTCAGCCTGCTCCTCGCCGGTGCCAATGCGCTGACGCTCGGCAACTTCAGCGATGCCGACCTTGTCGATCAGGCGCTGGCCGCGCTGCCCTGGCCGGTGGCACAGACCCGCGAGCTGCTGCTCGACTCGCGCGTGCATCGATGGATCGGCACGGTGAACTCACTGCCGGCGGGCCGGCCGATCCGCGGCATGAAGCGCCGACATCAGCTGAGCAAGGCGGGCTTCTCGGGCCTGGTGATGGTGGGCGACTACCTCTTCGACTCGACGCTCAACGGCCTGTTCGATTCAGCCGACATCGCCACCGACATCGTCGTGGCGGAGACGAAGAAACGGCGTCGCAAGTCGGAGGCCCGGCGAGGAACCTGCGTCGCCTGACGCCACCTCACAATGACCCCCACAGCCCCCCCGGAGCCGCCCCGCGCCGCGGCCGCGCCCGCCGGCGACGATGACGACGAGCCGATTGCCGAGCCGATCGAGGCCGGCGACGCCGACGACGAGGACGAGCTTGCCGTCTACACCGCGCGCGAGGCCGCCGGCGCGCTGGCCACCGTCTATCGCTTCGCCTGGCCCTATCTGCGCCGCTACCGGCGGGCGCTGACCTTCGTCGGCATCGGGCTCCTCGTCGAGACGCTGTTCAACGTCATCATGCCGTTGAGCCTGAAGTATCTGATCGACGATGCGCTCGGCGAAGAAGATTTTCACGCGCTGACCGTCATTCTCTCGGTGCTGGCGGTGGCCGGTATCGTCACGTCCATCGTCGCGGTGTGGTACGAGCGCTGGGACGCGCGGCTGTCGGCCGCGGCGGTCAGCGACGCGCGGGCGCACCTGTTCGAGCATGTGCAGAACCTGCCGTCCGGCTACTTCGCCCGCACCCGGCGCGGCGAAATCCTGTCGCGCTTCTCGGTCGATCTCGCCGCGTTCGAAACCTCCGTCAAGACGCTCGCCAACGGCGCCGTGCTGCCGCTAATGGAGCTTGTCGCCGGCGTGCTGCTGCTCGTGTTTCTGAGCTGGGAGCTCGCCGCGGTGGCGCTTCTGATTTTCCCGATCACGCTGATCGGGCCGCGCATCCTGACGCCGAAGGCGGTGCAGGCCAATTACGACCAGAAGGTCGGCGAATCCGCCCTGCTCGGGATGGTGCAGGAGAACGTCGCGGCGCAGGCGGTGGTGAAAGCCTTCAGTTTGCAGCGGCGCATGTTCGGCTGGTTCGCCGTGCGCAACGACGCGACCCGCGACCGGATCGCCGCCGCCACCTTCCTGTCGAGCATGGTGGAGCGCTCCGTCACCGTCTCGGTGCTGCTGCTGCACCTCGTCGTGCTGGCGCTCGGCGCCTACCTCGCCGCCAAGGGCCACATCTCCATCGGCACGTTCGTGACGTTCGAGAGCGCGTTCTGGGAAATTTCCTACAACATCGCCCACCTGATGTCCTACATCCCGCTGGCGATCCAGTCGTCGGCGGCGGTGCGCCATATGGAGGAATTGCTCGACGAGCCGCCGCGCGGCGGCGACCGTCCCGATGCGGTCGAGCTGCCGCCGATCGCCCGCACTATTGCCTTCGAGCACGTCACCTTCGGCTATGGCGAGGGCACGGCACCCGTGCTCGACGATCTAGATCTCACGCTCCCCATCGGCCGCAGCATCGCCGTCGTCGGGCCGAGCGGCTCGGGCAAGAGCACGCTGATCAACCTCGTTCTCCGGCTCTACACGCCGGACACGGGCCGCGTGTCGATCGACGGTCTCGACATCCGCAAAACGACGCGCGAGTCGCTGCGCGCGCGCATGGCCGTCGTGTTCCAGGACAACATGCTGTTCAACATGTCGATCCGCGAAAACATCCGCCTCGGCAAGGAGGACGCCACCGATGCCGAGGTCGAGGCGGCGGCGCGCAAGGCGGAGATCGACCGCTTCATTCGCGGCCTGCCGCAAGGCTACGACACGCAGGTCGGCGAGCGCGGCGATACGCTGTCGGGCGGGCAGCGCCAGCGCATCGCCATCGCCCGCGCACTGGTGCGCGATCCGGCCGTTCTGCTGCTCGACGAGGCGACCTCGGCGCTCGACCAGACCACGGAAGCCGCGATCAATCGCACGCTGCGCAAGGCGGCGCGCGGCCGCACCGTGATCTTCGCCACGCATAGGTTGAGCGCGGTGGCCGACATGGACGAGATCGTCGTTCTGAGCGAGGGCCGTGTGGTCGAGCGCGGCACGCATGCGGACTTGCTCGCCGCCGACGGCTTGTATCGAAAACTCTGGAACGACCAGCTGAACAGGGCCGGCGGTCCGACCGACGATGACGGCGACGACGGCCACGGCATCGCTGCGGGCGCGTGAGTCCGGCCCCCGCGTGCCGGCTCTCGTGCGCCGGAGATCCGGGTTATGCAGGCGATTGCGGCGCGGCCGGCCGGATGTGCGCCGACAGCCATCCCCGCGCCCGGCGCAGTCGGCCGATGCCGTAGCGCAGGACGAAGCGTCCGACGCGCTCGCTCCACCACGGCAACCCGGGATCGATCGACGCCTTACGCAGGTGATAGGCCTTGGTCATCGAACGGCGGTCGTTCTCGACCTTGACCGGGTCGTCGTAGAACGCAGCGATCTTGCCGGCGCCCATGCCGTCGCTTGCCAGCCATTGCGGGATATGGACGTTGCACAGCCGCTCGACGTCGGTGAAGACCTTGCCCGTGCCGGTGCCCGACGCCGGGCAGGGGCAGGCGAACGCATCCCCGACCAGCACGATGCCGGCCTGGCGGTGGCCGTGGGTGACGTAAAGATCGGTGGGCCGGATACGGACCGGTCCCGCCACCGCGAAATCGCCGATCATGGGCCGCAGCGACGGCATCACCGCCTCCAGCGCCGCCACCGGCGTGTGGCGCAATTGCCGCAGCCACGGGTCGTCCATGGTGCGGTAGGTCATCAGGTTGGCGCGCATCGTGTCGCCGATCGGAAACAGCGTCAGGTAGGACATGCCGTCGCGGGCCCGCTCGGGATGATAGGTGAGGGCGCGGAACGGAAACGCCGGACGTCCGACTGGGACCAGGTTGAAGCCGGCGGTGATGGAATGGCAGGGGCTTGTCACCGTGCGGGTGATGCCGAGCCTGTCGCGCAGGCTGACGCTCAGCCCGGTGGCGAGCACGATCAGCCGAGCCGACAGCGTGTCGCCGGTGGACAGCGTCACGGTCTGGCGGTCGTCGCCGGTGGAAAGGTCGACGGCCTTGGCGAGGATCCGTTCCACCTGCGGCGGTACGATGCCGCGCACCGTGTTGACGAGGTCGTTGTAGAAGATTCCGTGCTGGTCGCTGGGCCGGCAGTCCATCAGGTAGCCGAAGCGGGCGAGCCACACCTCCTTGTCGTGGGTGGTGGCCGGCAGGATGAGGTCGGCGAGGCCGGTTTTCTCGAGCACCGAGATCTGGAAGCCGTCGAGTTTCTCGCAGCGGAAATCGTCGGGATAGACCGGATAGGGATCGATCAGGATGGTGGAGGCGTCTGTGCGGCCCAGCATCGCGGCCGCCAATGACCCCGCAAGTCCGCCGCCGACGATCGCAACGTCGTAGTGCTGCATGGCAAACCTCTTCGCTGGTGCGATGTATTGTCGCAAACAGCGGCAAAAACCAGAGGGGGGCGGCAGAAAGCGGGCATTTCCGTCACGATGGTTACCCTGCGGGGCCGGTTAACCGAACCGCAAGGCGCGATCCGGCATGTTCCGCCGGTTGGCGGTCGCACAGGCAAGACATGATTTCGGTATCGGTTGGCTCATCCCATCCCGATCTGATCGATCAATGGGACGATCTGATCGGGCGGGCGCCGGGCAATGTGTTCATGCACCCGGTGGCCCTGCGGGCGGCGGTCGAACTCGGCTTCGCCGACGTCCGGGTGCTGACTGCCTGGGACGATGCGGCCGTGCCGCGACGGCTGGTGGGGCTGTGGGCGTTGCGGATGGTGCGGCGGCGGCCGCTGCCGCCGATTCTGTCCGCGGCACCCTATTATTATGCATTCGTATGCGTGCCGGTCATCGACCCGTCGGTCGCGACGGAGGTAGCCGCGGCGTTCCTGAAGGCGATCCGCAGCGATCCGGCGCTGCCGGACGTGGTTGCGCTCGCTGAAACCGATGTCAGCGCAGTGGGTTACCGGGCCTTGGCGGAGGTCGCCGGCCGGGACGGCCATCCGCTGGTCACGGTGAAAACCTCGGCCCGGCCGGTCGCCTCGCGACAGGCCGGCGTCAAGGCGTCGGGCGCGACCCGGAAGAAGCTGCGGCAGGACTGGAACCGGCTGTCGGCCCAGGGCCAGGCCGAACTGGTGTCTCACGAGACCCCCGAGGCGGTGGCGGCCGCGCTGGAGGTGTTTCTGGCGATGGAGCGGGCGAGCTGGAAGGGCGCGCGCGGCACCGCGATCCTGTGCAGCGACCGCGATGCCGCCTTCGTGCGCCGGCTGATCGTCGATCTCGCCGCCGCCGGGGCCGCCTCGGTGGTGCTGCTCACCCTCGACGGCCGGGCCATCGCCGCGCAGGTGCTTCTGCACTGCGGCGGCACGGTCTACACTTGGAAAATGGCGTTCGACGCGGCGTTTGCGAAGTTCTCGCCGGGCGTCCTGCTGGTCGACAGGATCACCGGGACTTGCCTGGAGCAGGGAATCGCCGAGCTCAACTCGTGCTCGGTCGAGGATGGCTTTATGGGCCGGGTCTGGTCCGGCCGCGAGCCGCTTGCCGACATCCTGCTCGACACCGGCCCGCGCCGCTCCGCCGCTTTCGTTCTCGAACTCGCCCGCTGGCACGCCTATGAGCGGCTGCGCGAATGGCGCAATGCGTTGCGCGCCCGCGGCTGGCTGCCGCCCAACGGGCTGCGCGGCGCGCTGAGTCGAAAAAAGTAAACATCTGAATTATAAGCGCTATTCTGTTTGCAGGACCCGGCCACGACCTTGTCGGGTCGCCGGCGAGGCATGGCCCGGCTTCGGCCGCATCCGGACCGGCGCGGTCGCGCGGCCGGTCCGCCGCGCTTTGTGCGCAATCGCGTGGCCGATGCAAAAAATCCGCTTGCCACGGGCCTTGCTGCGTGGCCGATAAGCCTTGACTTGGGGGGGCGTGGCCGATAAAACCCGCGCACTTAACGACAGGCGGTGAGCTTCGTCTGCGTCGGAACGGATCACCCGGCAACGGCTTTTGGGTTCAGCCCCTTGGCCCTCGGGCACCACCCTCGACGAACACGGCTCAAACGCTGTCGATCTAAGCCA
>JBDHSY010000236.1:0-5320 GCA_039808405.1 Xanthobacteraceae bacterium | reverse complement strand
CTTGATGCGGCGCAGCCGTTTCATTGCTTCGGTCCGGGCGCGGTGCCGTGGGGCAGGCCGTTCGCGCCCGGCGTCGACGGGCCCGGCGCGTTCGGCAGGCCGGGCAGCGGCACGCGTTGCTGGTTCTGGTCGCTGGTTTCGGTCAATTGCACCGTCCAGGCGCGCTGTTCGCCGGTATCGACCTCGAAAAAGCCGGTCCGGTCGTAGCCGCGCGCGAGACAGTTTTCGGTGCCGCGAATGGTGAACTCCTTGTCGCGCGAGCACATGAAGGCCCGCCCCGACCATTCCCCGCCGCGATCGTAGTCGAGCGCGTAGATGTAATAATAGCGTGCGATCAGGTTGCCGCGCAGCAGCGTCTCGCAGCTGTGCGCTGAAATGTTCCACCAGCCCTCGGTGACCCAGCCCTCGGCGTCCTTGTAGCCGAGCGCGATGCCGACGCGGCTGCCGGTGTTGTTGCACAGCCGGAAGTCGGCCGCGGCGCTGCCCGCCGTGACAAGCAGAGCGGCCAGCGCGAGCGCCACGGCGCGGCCGGGCCGGGCGGTGCGATTCAGGACGGTGGGGGAAAGCCTGTCGCTGATGGTCATCTCGGCGATAATGTTGCGAACATGCTGTTTCGCGTAACCGGCTACGGGCTGTCAACCGGCCGCCGGGCCGGCGATTCGAGCGCCGGCGGCAAAGTGCCGGCGGATGTGGCAAAATATGTGACAGCCCTTATGTTGAGGGCCGGCTTTTTCACGCGGGACCGGGCCATTCCGGGGGAGATTGAGCATGGCGATCGACGAGCGCACCCGAATCGAGCTTGAGGCGGCGGTGTTCCGCCGTCTCGTCGCGCACCTGCGCGCGCGCACCGACGTGCAGAACATCGACCTGATGAATCTCGCCGGCTTCTGCCGCAACTGCCTGTCGAACTGGCTGAAGGAGGCGGCCGACGAAAAAGGGCTGGCGATGAGCAAGGACGAGAGCCGCGAGGCGGTCTACGGCATGCCCTACGAGGCGTGGAAGGCGGCCCACCAGCGCGAGGCAACGCCCGAGCAGCTCAACGAGCTGTCCCACAGCCATTCCGGGCACTGATCCGCGGACAACATTTTTTTCCTGTGCGGGCGCTGTGGATGAGCGGCCGCGCGCCTTGACGCCGGCCGCGCTACTCCCGAGTGTCGGCCGCAACGTCGTCGTATCATCGATCTTGCGGCGTCCCTCTCATCGACCTTGTCAGGAGTAAACGATGGCCACCGCTGCCGCTGCCACCGCCGAGTCGCCGACGACCCGTTTCGCCAAGGACCAGCTCAAGGCCATCGTCGAGCGGATCGAGCGGCTGGAGGAAGAGAAGAAGGCGATCGCCGACGACATCCGCGACGTCTATGCCGAAGCCAAGGGCAACGGCTTCGACGTCAAGGCGCTGCGCGCCATCATCCGGCTGCGCAAGCAGGACGTGCAGGAGCGCGAGGAGCAGGAGACGATCCTGGAAACCTACATGCAGGCGCTCGGCATGCTGTAAGGGGGCGGGCCCGGTCGGCCGGCTGACGAAGACAGGCCGTGAGACACCCCGTATCCTCGACGCGCTGCGGCATGCAATGCCGTCGCGCTGATCCGGGATCGTTGCAATGAATGGCGCCTGTAACGGTCCCGGCTCTGCGACGCACCGTGGCACGCTGCGCCGCGTCCGGGACGCGGTCGTCCGGCGGCGTTGCCCTATCGCAGCGCGGCGGTGCGCACCGCGAACGGCGCGGTCGGCAGTGCCGCGACGGCGTTGCCGCTGAAGCGCTGCGTCGACAGACCATGCGCCGGATCGTCGGCGAAGCTCGACGCGACGGTGACGCGCGGCTTGACGAAGTGCCGCGCCAGCCAGGTCATGTCCTGCTCGCCGAAGGCGGTGGTGCGCATCATGGTGGAGGCGCTGGAGGCGAGGATCATCGCGCGCTGCCAGGCCGGATTGGCGTTGACAGCGGCGGCGATGCGCGCCGAGATCGCGACGTGGCCGATCCGGTTGCGGCGGCCCTTGGAGACCACGGTGGTCAGCTTGGTTACCGCCATCGGATCGGGCGCGGCCGGCGCCCTGACGCTGCGCGGGATCGGTGCGCTGGCGGCGACGATATGGGCGCGATCGATCACCGCGGCCGGCGGCGCATAGGCCAGCGCCTGCGCGTGCCTCCCGCGATCGATGGCGGCGGTCGGCTGCGGATCGGCGGCGGCGAGCGCGCGGCGGGCGTTGAGCGCGGCGATCTGCGCCGGGCTTGCCTGTTGCGGCGCGGACGGCATGTCGTCCCAGAAACCGCGGGCGTTGATGATGTCGGCCGGCGTGCGCGGCGTCGCGGCGGCGACCGGCGCCGGTTTCTGCGCCGGCAACGTCGACACGTCGGCGGAGGCAAGCTGGATGCGCGTCGCGGTGACCGGCCTTGCGCGCGGCATCGGCACCGCCGCGACATCGGACGACGTGTCGACGGCCTTCGCCGCGGACTTGGCCAAGGACTTGTCGAGCGCGGCCACCACGGTGGGCGCCGTCTTGCCGGCGCCGGCCTCGGGTGCGTCGTCCTCCTCCGCCTGCGGCTTGCCGAACAGCGACGCGAACAGGTTGCGGGTCTTGTTGGTGAGCGACGGGGAGGCGGAATCGTCGCCGTCGCCGCGGCGCTGGATGTCGGCGAGCGCCAGCTGGTAGCCGGCGAGGGGCTTGCCGTCGGAGGGGACATGCACCGTGCGGCCGTCGGGGAACACGCGCGCCAGCTGGTCGTGGGTCATGCGCGGCCAGTGCCGGATGCTGCCGGTGTCGAGATGCACGAACGGCGAGCCCGAGGTCGGATAGAAGCCGACGCCGCCGCGCTGCAGGCGCAGGCCCGCATAGCGGATTTTCTCCAGCGCCACGCCGGGAATGAAGAAGTCCATCGCGCGCCCTTGGGTGTGCTGGCTGAAGCGCGCCACCCCCGAATTGGCGGAGCGCCGCCGCAGCATGGCGTTGGTCGCGGGCGAGCGGTAGGACGAAATGATCTGGATTGGCTGCTTGCCGTCGACGTCGCGATAGACTTCCCACAGGATGTCGAACAGCCGCCGGTCCATGGTGGTCTGTTCCTGGCTGCGCCAGTCGCGCAGGAAATGGTTGAGCCGCGACAGCGCCGCCTCGTCGTAGCGGCCGTTGCGCTTGAAGGTGACGGTGAGGTCTTCGCCGGAATGGGTGTGGTGGAACGACAGCGTGCGGGTCTGGCCGTCGGCGGTGGCGTCCTGCACCGAGCGCGCCCCCACCACGATCAGCAGCGATGCGAGGCCCACGCGGACAAAAGCCCGCGTCAACATTTTGCGACCGATGGTGTGCGCCAAGCCAACCGGCACGAAGGAATCCCACCCAAAGACAAACACGACCACTTGCACCCGACCTTCCCGCGACCCCACAAGCAGCGAAGAAGATCAATGGTGTGTAAAACGGGACGGTTAATCGAGGTTTACCGCCGTCCCGGAGAGAGCAGTCAACGACCCGTCAATTTCGTCTTTAACAGCACGCGGCGCGGCCAGCCTGACTGGCCTGACGACACCGGACTGTCTGCGACTAAAGGCGGAGTATGGCAAAAAAGGGCCGGCGAGGCGAGCGGCCCGCCCGCAAGGTTAACGAAAAAGGGCTCCGGAGCATGTCCGAAGCCCTTGAAGATGTTGAAGCTTTTCTGAAAATGCCGGCGATGCCGGTCAGCGCGTATAAATCCGCCGGCTGTCCGGCGGCGGCATCGGCCGCTGGAAGCCGCCGAACAGCGCCTCGAAGAAGTTGGACGGGCCGTAGGCCGGGCGCTCGGCGACGCCACCGGGCAGCGACACGCGCGGCCGCGAATAGTTCGGCTGGGCGTGCGCCACCACCGCTTCGAGGTTCTTGCCGTCGGCGCCGCGCAGCAGGGCGATCATCCGGGAGTCGATGTTGTAGATGTCGTTGCGGTATTCGATGTGCCCGGCGGCGTCGGGGAACGCGGTCTGATAGGTGAGGTGGACCGGGATCGGCGTCGGCAGGTTGATGTTGGTTTCCGCGCTGCCGTACATGCCACGGATTTTCGCGGCGGTGTAGTTCTGCTGCGGCAGGGCGATTTGCAACAGGTGGGCGGCGTATTCGTCGGGGTTCTGCACCCGCATGCAGCCGTGGCTGTAGGCCCGCACCTCCTTGGAAAACAGGTTCTTGTCCGGCGTGTCGTGCTGGTACACCAGGAACTTGTTGGGGAAGTTGAAGCGGATGCGGCCGAGCGCGTTGCGCTCGCCGGGCGGCTGCGAAATATGCACGCTGCCGTCGGCGCGCTGTACCAGCTTCATGCCCATGCGGTCGAGCACGGTCGGGTCCTGTTGCAGCGCCGGCAGGTACTCGTTGTAGACGATCGACGGCGGCACGTTCCAGGTCGGGTTGACGGTGATGTACTTCATCGTCTCGGTCAGAAGGGGCGTGGCGTGCTTGCCGGGCTTGCCGACGACGACACGCGTCTTCCACACCGTGGCGTCGCCCTGCTTCAGTTGCAGGGTGAAGTCGGGGATGTTGAGGATGACGTAGGCGTCGCCGAGCGCCGGCGCGCCGAGGTCGCGCGGCAGCCAGCGCCAGCGCTCCATGTTGACGATCAGCGTATCGATGCGGTTGCCGCGGCGCGGGCCGTTCATTGCCTCGATGGTGCGGGCGCCGAGCACGCCGTCGGCGCCGAGCCGGTTCTCGCGCTGGAAGGCGCGCACCGCCTCCGCCACCTCGGCGTCGTAGCGGGTGTCGTCGACATTGCCGATGCCGAGCCGCTTGCGCAGTGTGCTGACGCGCGGGTCGTCCATTTCATTGCCGGCGACATAGCGCAGGAGCGGACCGGATTCGATGCGCGGCGGCTGGCTGTCGGTCGCCCCGCGCAGTTCGGCGAGCTTGGCCTTGAGCGCCTGATAGGCCTTCTGCGGCGGATTGTAGGCGGCCAGCGCCGCGGAGGCGGCGTCGGCCTCGGTCGCGCCGGTCATCCCGGCGAGCACCTTCTCCGGCTCCGGCGGGTGCGGCGGATAGAGAATGTCGCCGCTCACCTGCGAGAAGTGCATGCGGCCGCTCTGCGCGTGGCGGGCATAGTCGAGCACGCTCGCGGTCAGCCGCAGCTCGGCCTCGGCGAGCGTCGCGGGCGAACCGCCGGCCGCCGCGAAGTCGGGCACCGGGTAGTCGCCGGGATCGAGACCCTCGGCGGCGGCGTCCTTGAGCCGCGCCGTCACGCCCTTGGCGCGCGCGGTGGCGACGCCGGCCTCGCTCCACAGCGGCGCGTAACCGCGCGCCTGGTAGAACGCCTCGACGGCGGCGCGTTCGTTTTTCCGGTCGAAATAGCGCGTGCCCTTGGCGGTCAAAAGGTCGCGG
>JBDHSY010000235.1:0-5333 GCA_039808405.1 Xanthobacteraceae bacterium | reverse complement strand
CGGACAGGAGCTGGTTGGCCGGCTCCTCGCCCTCGGCATCGGTATGGCCGATCACATCGATCGGGGCCGACGGACAGCGCATCGCCGTTTCCACCACGCGGTCGAGCAGCCCGGCCGAATCGGGGTCGATGGTGGCGTCGCCCGAACCGAACCGGATCGCCGCCTTGCCCATGAGCTGTGTCAGCAGATCCTGGCACACCGTGGCGTCGACCGGGCCGACCGCCGGGCGCACCGTGATCTCCGTCTTGGCGCGCCAGTCCTTGGGCAGACGCGACAGCAGATTGACACGGATGTCGGTGACCGCGGCGGCATAGAGCGCGTCCCCCGTCACCGTGATCTCGCGGTCGGAGATGACGAGGCTGCCGGTCGAGACGCGCGACAGCGCTTCCAGCGCCGGGATCGCCGCGGCGACAAACCCCGCCGGCGCGCCGATGCTGGTCTTGAGCTGATCGACCACCTTCTCGTTGAAGAACTTCCGCCCCGCCGCGGCCATGATGTGATCCCTGGCGGTGTCGTCGGGGACGTTGCCGGTCAGCGTCACGGTGTCGGCGACCGGGTCCTTGTTGGCCTGGAACACGTAGGGCGGCGACTGGATCACGTTGGCGGCCACCGAATATCCCGGCGGCAGGCCCTTGAGCGCGGCGGAGATCGCCTCGCGCCCGCCGAGGTCGCGCGCCATGCCGGACAGCTTGACGGCGGTATCGGACAGCGAGATGCGTGCGTCCTTGAGCTTTGCCACCTGCTCGATCAGCAGTGTCGCGGCCGCGTCGAACCGCGGCGGCGCGCCGCGCGCGAGCCGCATGTGATCGGCAATCTCAACCTCGCCCAGGCTGGCGCGCGCCGTCTCGGCGAGGCGCGCCCGGATCGCCGGCAGCGGCGCGTTGCCGCCGAGCGTCACCCGCACCACGTCGCGCTCGACGGTCCACACGAACGGCCGCGCCTCGGGCACCAGCCGGCTCTCATCGATCACCAGCCGGATGCCCGGCACAGCCTCGATGGCGGCGACGGCGCTCTGCCGGCCCTCGCGCGAAAACGCCGCCGCGGCGAAGGTGAGGTCGCGGCCCGACACGCCGAGCTGCGTCTGGTCGAGCACGTTGCCCTCCAGCGCCTGCCCGGCGCGAGCGGCGAGTTCGCGCTCGAGCGGCGCCGTCGTGCTCCACAGGGCCGCGACCCATAACACGGCGAGAGGAACAAGCCCCGGCCACCATTTGTGGGTCCATTGGAAGAAACGGCGCATGCCCTGCTCTGGCTTGCGTGCGCAGCACGCGGAGGAAACGCCCGGCCCGCTCGCCGGGCATCAGGAACCACAGAGAAAACAAACCGTTGCCGGGCTGTCAATTTGCAAAACCGGAAAGCTCACGCGAAATGCAGTGAACCGACTAACCGTTTCTTCAGCCGCCTCTGCCACAATCGCGCGATGGTCCCGCCGATCCCCCTGCCGCATCCGGCCATCGCCCCATGAGACCCTCGCGCGACCGCATCATCCGCGCCGGCCTCGGCACGCTGGCCCTGACCTGCCTGCACCGCCTGTTCGCGCCGGTGTTCGGCGGCGTGGGCGCCATCTTCATGCTGCACCATGTCCGTCCCGCGCGCGAGGGCGCATTCCAGCCCAACCAGCTTCTCGAGATCACGCCGGAGTTTCTGCGCGCCACGCTCACCTATCTCCGGGCCGAAGGGATCGAGATCGTCACGCTCGACGAGATGCGCCGCCGCCTCGACGCGCGCGACCCCGGTCCGCGCTTCGCCTGCCTCACCTTCGATGACGGCTATCGCGACAACCGCGACGTGGCGCTGCCGATCCTGCGCGAATTCGACGCGCCCGCGACCGTTTATGTCGCAAGCGACTTCGCCGAGGGGCGCGGGCGGCTGTGGTGGGTGGCGCTGGAACGGCTGATCGCCGGCAACGACCGCATCGCGGTGACGATCGACGGCGCCGAGCAGCGCTTCGAGACGGCGACGCTGGAGCGCATCCGCGCCGCCTTCGCCCGCCTCAACGGCTGGGTGGTGGCGCAGGCCGACGACCGCGCCGCGGTGCGCGCCGTCGGCGAGTGGTGCGCGCGCCACGGCGTCGACAGCGACGGCATCGGCAGCGAGCTTTGCATGTCATGGGACGAGCTGCGTGCCTTCGCCGCCGATCCGCTGATCGCCATCGGCGCCCACACCGTCACCCATTGCAACCTTGCCAAGCAGGACGAGGCGACCGCACGCACCGAGATGGCCGACAGCCGCGCGCGCATCGTCGCCGCGCTCGGCCGCGACGTGACGCATTTCGCCTATCCTTACGGCTATCGCAGCGCCGCCGGCCCCCGCGAGTTCGCGCTTGCCGAAACGCTCGGCTTCGCCAGCGCCGTCACCACCCGCCCCGGCATGGTGTTTGCCGCGCATGCCGGCCACCTCACGGCGCTGCCGCGCATCTCGCTCAACGGCAACTACCAGGAGCCGCGCTTTCTGCCGCCGCTCGCCTCGGGAGCGGCAACCGCGCTATGGAATGGCTTCCGCCGCCTCGACGTCGGCTGATGCGACATCCTTGACACCCGCGCGGTTGCGACCCCACAACCGCGGCGACGACATGGGAGACGTTATGCTCGAGAATATGTTCTCACTGGCCGGGCGTGTCGCCCTCGTCACCGGCGGCTCGCGCGGCCTCGGCAAGATGATCGCGCAGGGTTTTCTCGCGCAAGGCGCGGCGCGCGTCTACATCACCGCGCGCAAGGCCGCCGCCTGCGAGGCGGCCGCGCAGGAACTGACGGCGCAGTTCGCCGGCGAGTGCGTCGCGCTGCCGATCGACATCTCGACGGTCGAAGGCGCGGAGCAGCTGGCAAGCGCCTTCACCGCGCGCGAGCCAAAGCTCGACATCCTCGTCAACAACGCCGGCGCCGCCTGGGCCGCCGACTTCGACGAATTTCCCGAAAGCGGCTGGGACAAGGTGGTCGATCTCAACCTGAAGACGCCGTTCTTCCTCACCAAGGCGCTGGCCGCGCCGTTGCGCGCCGCCGCCTCCGCCGATCAGCCCGCCAAGGTCATCAACATCGCCTCGATCGACGGCATCTTCATCAACCCGCTCGAGACCTACCCCTACGCCGCGAGCAAGGCCGGGCTGATCCACCTGACGCGGCGCATGGCGGCGCGGCTGATCGAGGACCACATCGCCGTGAGCGCGATTGCGCCGGGCGCGTTCGGCTCGGAGATGAACCGCGCCGCGCGCGACAATGCCGAGGGCGTGGCGCGGCGCGTGCCGGCCCGCCGCGTCGGCACCATCGAGGACATCGCCGGCACCGCGATCTATCTGGCCTCGCGCGCCGGCGACTACGTGGTCGGCGCCACCGTAACCGTGGACGGCGGCGTCGCTTTCGGCAGTCCCGGCTTCGAAGGCAAGAGCTGGGATTGACCGCGCGATGCCAAAAGACGCCGTTTCGCTCACCCGCGACCTGATCCGCTGCCCGTCGATCACCCCGCACGACGCCGGCGCGCTCGGCGTGCTCGACCGCGTGCTGTCCGACGCCGGTTTCGAGACGCACCGCGTCACCTTCACCGAGCCGGGCAGCCCGCCGGTCGATAACCTCTACGCCCGCATCGGCGAGACGCGGCCGCACCTCGTATTCGCCGGCCATACCGATGTGGTGCCGGCTGGCGACGAGGCGGCGTGGCGGCATGGCGCGTTTTCCGGCGAAATCAGTGACGGCCTGCTCTACGGCCGCGGCGCGGTCGATATGAAGGGCGGCATCGCCTGCGCGGTCGCCGCCACGCTCGACCACCTCGCCGCCCATGGTGGGGCGGTCGACGGTTCGATCGCGTTCCTGGTCACCGGCGACGAGGAAGGCCCCGCCGTCAACGGCACCGTCAAGCTGCTGGACTGGGCGGCCGCGCGCGGCGAAACGTTCGACCACTGCGTGCTGAGCGAGCCGAGCAACGTCGCCGAGCTCGGCGACACCATCAAGGTCGGCCGGCGCGGCTCGCTGTCCGGCACGCTGATCGTCGAGGGCAGGCAGGGCCACGTCGCCTATCCGCATCGCGCGGTCAACCCGATCCCCCGCCTTGCGACGCTGATCGCAGCGGTGCTGGCCGAGCCGCTCGACTGCGGCAACGACATGTTCCAGGCGTCGAACCTGGAGTTCGTCTCCGCCGACGTCGGCAATCCGGCCTGGAACGTCATTCCCGGCGAGGCGCGCGCGCGCTTCAACATCCGCTACAACGACTGCCACACGCAGGCTTCGCTCAAGGCGCTGGTCGAAGCCCGCATCCGTGCTGCGGGCGACAATGGCAGTCACGCCCGCATCGTCTGGGAGCCGTCGAACGCCGACGTGTTCCTGACCCGACCGGGGCCGTTCACCGATCTCGTCGCCGCCGCGATCGAGGAAGTGACCGGCCGCCGACCCGAGATGAGCACCGGCGGCGGCACCTCGGACGCACGCTTCATCACGCACTACTGCCCCGTGCTGGAGTTCGGCCTGGTCGGCGACACCATGCACCAGATCGACGAGCGCGTGCCGGTCGCCGACCTCGAGCGGCTGACGCAGATCTATCGCGGCGTGCTGGAACGCTACTTCGCATGACGGTGCTGGTGCTGACCGCGCTGCCGGGCGAGCTGGACGGGGCGCGCGCGCCGGACGGCGTCCGCGTCGTCTATACCGGCGTCGGCAAGATCAACACCGCGATCGCCGCCGCCGAGGCGCTGCGCGCGGCGGCCCCGCGGCTCGTCGTCAATTACGGCACCGTCGGGCGGATCGATGCGGCACTCAGCGGCCTCGTCGAGATTTCCCACGTCGTGCAGCGCGACATGATGGCGATGCCGCTGGCGCCGCGCGGCGTCACGCCGCTCAGCGAGGACGACCCTATTCTCGCCTCCGGCTTCGGCAGCGTGGTCTGCGGCACCGGCGACAGTTTCGTCACCGTCGCCGACCCCTGGCTCGCGGAGAACAATGTCGGCGTGGTCGATATGGAGTTGTTCGCCATCGCCCGCGCCTGCGTGCGCTACGGCGTGCCGTGGCGCGCCTTCAAGTTCATCACCGACGGCGCCGACGAAGCCGCCGCCGACCACTGGAGCGCCAACGTCGCGAACGGCGAGGCGTTGTTCTGGGACGCGCTGCGGCGGCAGGTTCTGGCGTAGTAAGTTAGGAACACAACCGTCATCGTCATGCCCGCGCTCGTCGCGGGCATCCACGTCTTTATGACGCTTCATCGAGGAAGACGTGGATGGCCGGGACGAAGCCCGGCCATGACGACAAATAATAACTTCCGATAGGACGCCCTTCAGTAGTCGACCCGCACCAGATAAAGCCCCTCCGGCGGCGCCACGGGGCCGCAGGCGCAGCGCGCGCGCGGCGAGCGCGGCG